>PLMF01000207.1 GCA_003142355.1 Bryobacterales bacterium | reverse complement strand
CCTTAGCACTTAACGTTGTAATACTAATGGACCGTTCAAGTCATCTCGTCACTGTCAAGAGTGCCGAGACGAGTCTCGGCACGGCAGGCACGAGTGCCCGCGCCACGTTGTGGCGCACGCTTCAGCGTGCCGCGTCGGCACTCATGCCGACGCTTGGGTTTTCTCTGGTGTTGCTGTCCTCCTGCGGGAGCGAACCGCCCCGCCGCTCCGCAACTTCACCCACGGCTCCGGTCGCGGTCCAAGCGGCGACCGTCTCGACTCAAGAGTGGCCGGCCATCTACGAGGCCACGGGCACGGTTCGGGCTCGCACCGCCGGGACCGTCTCCAGCAAGGTGATGGGCTATGTGCAACAGGTGAGCGTGCAGGTGGGAGACCACGTTCGGGAGGGGCAAGTTCTGGTGACCCTGGACGCGCGCGAGCTGGAGGAAGGCGTCCGTGGCGCCGAGGCCGGCCGCGCCGAGGCCAGTAGCACCATCCCCGAAGCGGAGAGTGCGGTGGCCGCCGCCAAGGCCAATCTCGACCTGGCGCAGACCACATTCAAGCGCATCGAAGACCTGGCCGCCAAGAAATCCATCTCCAACCAGGAGTTCGATGAAGCGTCGGCGCGGGTGAAAGCCGCGCAAGCCAACTACGAAATGGCTCGCTCCAAACGCGCCCAGCTCGACCCCAGGCTGGCGCGGGCCGAGCAGGAACTTCGCTCGGCCACCATCATGCGGGATTACGCCAAAATCGCCGCCCCCTTCGCTGGTATCGTCACCGCAAAGTCGGTCGAGCCCGGCAATCTGGCCACTCCCGGAGTTCCCCTGCTCACCATCGAACGGGACGGCGTCTACCGCCTGGAAGCCTCCGTGGACGAATCCCGGCTGCCGTCTGCCCGCGCGGGTGCAGCCGTCGAAGTGGCGCTGGAAGGGGTGGAACGCAGGCTGAACGCGCGCGTCTCCGAGGTTGTTCCCGCGGTTGACGCGGCTTCCCGGTCCTCCATCGTGAAGATCGACCTGCCTGCCGTTCCGCAACTCCGCTCCGGCATGTTCGGCCGCGCTTTCTTTCCCCTCGGCAGCCGCAAGGTTGTGGTGGCGCCCGCATCGGCCATCGTGGAGCGCGGTCAACTGCAATCCGTTTTCGTGGTGGAAGACGGAACCGCTCGGACGCGCCTCGTCACCACCGGCCAGCGCGCGAAGGACACCGTGGAAGTGCTCTCCGGGCTGAACGCCGGGGAGAAGATTGTCACTTCGATTCCAGCGGGGATTCAGGACGGCGCCCGGCTGGAGGTGCGCCCGTGAGCACTCCCCGCCGTCTCGGCCCGGCGGGCCGTTTCGCCCACGCGTGGATCTCGTCCAAACTGACGCCGCTTCTGATTGCCGCCGCTCTGCTGGTGGGGGCCTTCGCGGTTTGGAAGCTGCCGCGCGAGGAAGAGCCGCAGATCATCGTGCCCATGATCGACATCATGGTCCAGATGCCCGGCGCTTCGGCTCGCGAGGTGGAGGAGCGCGTGACCAAGCCCATGGAGAAGCTGCTGTGGGAAATTCCCGGCGTGGAATACATCTACTCCACCTCGAGCCCGGGCAGCTCGTTGGCGATCGTGCGCTTCTACGTGGGACAGGACGAAGAGAAGAGCATCGTCCGCCTCAACCAGAAAATGCAGGCCAACTTCGACCTGATTCCGCCGGGCTGCTCCCAGCCCCTGGTGAAGCCGCGCTCCATCGACGACGTCCCCATCCTGGCACTGACCTTGTCCAGCCGACGCTACGGCGATTTCGAACTGCGCCGCATCGCCGCCCAGTTCGATGACGCCATCAAACAAGTGCCCGACGTCTCCGCGGTGAGCCTGATCGGAGGGCAGCGTCGAGAGGTCCGCATTGTGCTCGACGAGTCCAAGCTGGCGGCGTATAACCTCTCGCCGCTCCAGGTGGCCGGCGCGCTCGGCATGTCGAACCGCCGTCTGCCCTCCGGCCAGTTCTCGAGCGGGAACGTCGCGTACGTGCTCGAGACCGGTGAGTTCTTGCGCACCGCCGAAGATGTACGGAACGTGGTGGTCGCGGTTTCGAACGACAAACCGGTATACGTGCGCAACGTGGCGGAGGTGATCGACGGCGGCGAGGAACCCACCGAGTACGTTCGCACGGCCGACGCCCGTTCCCGGCAATTCCTTCCCGCCGTGACGCTGGCGATTTCCAAGCGCAAAGGCACCAACGCCGTCATGGTCGCCGGCAACGTGCTGAAGAGAATTGAGCCGCTCAAGGGGACCGTTATTCCGTCGGATGTCAAGGTGGACATCACGCGCAACTACGGCGAGACGGCCGCGGAAAAGTCCAACGAGCTGCTCTTCCACATGCTGATCGCGGTGGTGTCGGTGAGCGTCCTGATCGCCATCACGCTCGGGTTTCGCGAGTCCTTGATCGTCTTCATCACCATCCCCGTCACTCTGGCCCTCACGCTGGCGGTTTTCTATCTCTACGGCTACACCCTGAACCGTATTACCCTGTTCGCCCTGATCTTCTCCATCGGCATCCTGGTGGATGACGCCATCGTGGTGGTGGAGAACATCGTCCGCCACTGGCGCATGCCCGCCAACCGCGAACGGCCGTCATTCGACGTGGCCATCGAAGCCGTCGACGAAGTGGGCAACCCCACCATCCTCGCCACCCTGACGGTGGTTGCCGCCATCCTTCCGATGGCCTTCGTCGGCGGGCTGATGGGCCCTTACATGCGTCCCATTCCGATAGGAGCCAGCGCGGCGATCGTCTTCTCGCTGCTGGTTGCCTTCATGGTCACACCGTGGGCCGCGGTCCGCATTCTGAAGCCCAGCCGCGCCGCGGGGCCCGGAGGGCACCACGGCGAACAGGAGGACCGCCTCACGCGCCTGTATCGCCGCGTGATGGGCGCCATCCTCGACCGGCTGGCGTTGCGGTGGGGATTCCTGTCGGGCGTCGTGTTCCTACTGCTCGGCTCCATGTCGCTGGTCTACTTTCAATTCGTCAAAGTCAAGATGCTGCCGTTCGACAACAAGAGNNAAGAGCGAGTTCCAGGTGATCATAAATACGCCCAACGGAACCACGCTCGAAGAGACCGCTCGCGCCACCGATGCGCTGGCCCGCGCCGCGCTCGAACAGCCGGAGGTGGTCAATCTGCAGACCTACGTGGGCACGGCTTCACCGTACAATTTCAACGGCCTGGTGAGGCATTACTACCTGCGCCGGGGGTCCAACGTGGCCGATCTTCAGATCAATCTTCTGCCCAAGGACCAGCGCAAATTGCAGAGCCACGAGATCGCCAAGCAGGTGCGGCAGCGCCTGGTCCCGGTGGCCAACCGCTACGGGGCGCGTATCCAGGTGGCCGAGGTCCCCCCGGGCCCGCCGGTGCTCCAAACGCTGGTGGCCGAGGTCTACGGGCCGGCGCAGGGCGAGCGCATCGCCATTGCGCGCCGCATTCGCGATCTCTGGAAGCGCACCGATGGGGTGGTGGACGTGGACTGGTACGTGGAAGACGACCAGCCGGAGTTTCGCATCCTGGTCGACAAGGAGAAGGCCGCGCTTGACGGCATCTCGGAGGACGACATCGCCCGCACCATGCAGGTGGCCTCGGCCGGGTACGAGGCCGGCCTGCTGCACGTGGATTCCGAAAAGGAAGACGTGCCCCTCAACGTGCGGCTCAGTCGCGCCAGCCGCTCCGACCTGGAACGAATCGAAGACTTGAAGGTGGCTGGCCGCAACGGCAAGCTGGTGGCGCTGCGCGAATTGGTGCGGGTGGAACCGGCGGTTGTCGATACCAGCATCTATCACAAGAACCTGATGCCGGTGACCTACGTGACGGCGGACATCGCCGGCGCCATGGAAAGCCCGGTGTACGCCATCTTGAAACTGGGGCCGGAAATGGACAAGTTCAAGGCGCCCGAAGGCTACGCCATCGAGCAGCACATGGCCGCCCCGCCGACGGATTCCGAGCACTATTCCATGAAGTGGGACGGCGAGTGGCACATCACCTACGAAGTCTTCCGCGACTTGGGAATCGCGTTCGCGGCGGTGCTGATTCTGATCTATGCGCTGGTGGTGGGATGGTTCCAGTCTTTTGTGACGCCGCTGGTGATTATGGCGGCCATCCCGTTCTCGCTGGTGGGCATCCTGCCGGCCCATAGCCTGATGCACGCCTTCTTCACGGCCACGTCCATGATCGGCTTCATCGCCGGAGCGGGCATCGTAGTGCGGAACTCGATCATCCTGGTGGATTTTGTCGAGTTGCGGCTGGGCGAGGGCATGCCTCTCGAGGCCGCCGTCGTCGATGCCGGCGCGGTGAGGTTTCGTCCCATGATGCTGACCGCCGCGGCGGTGGTAGTGGGGTCCGCCGTGATTCTCTTCGACCCCATTTTTCAGGGACTGGCAATCGCGCTGATGGCCGGTGAGGTCGCTTCCCTGGCCCTCTCGCGCATGACTGTACCGATTGTTTATTTCGTTGTGAATCGAAAAAGGAAACTTGCATGACTGTCGAACGATATCTCCGCTTGATCGCCGGACTCTTCGTGATGCTCAGTGTGGCTTTGGGCTACTGGGTGAACCCGGCGTGGTTTCTGTTCACCGCATTCGTGGGGCTGAACCTGTTTCAGTCCGCGTTCACGAACTGGTGCCCGATGATGACGATTCTCCGAAGGCTCGGCGCCGGCTGATGTGGCGCAGACTCTCAGTCTNNAGTGCCTGCGCCACGGGGCCAAGCAGCCAAATGTGAAGTTATTCTTGTGTGGTCCCTAAGCCACGGGACCGAAGAAATTCGTCCAGCGCCCTGCGATCACCGGCCCGATAGATCCCGGCTAGTGTCTCCCGGATGCGGCCGCCGTCCCAGCCCAGCTCGATCATCTTTTTTCGCAACTCACCGAACAGGCCGACCAGCTCGGAATACTCCGGCCCGTAGCGCTCCGCGAGTTCCTCCCGCAGGATTCCCGCCAGGGCCGGACAACGCCCCTCGGTCGAAATCGCCAACGTCAGGTCGCCGCGGCGCAGAGTGGCGGGAACAGTGAAGGTGCACAGCGCTGGACGGTCCACCACGTTGACCAGCACGTTCATCGCCGCCGCATCATTGGCCACGCGGGCGTTGAGGTCCTCGTCATCGGTTGCGGCGATCGCCACAAACGCGCCGGCGAGGTCCCCTGTGCGATAGGGCCTGCCATGCGTTACGATCCGTTTCTCATCGGCGATCGCCACAATCTGGCCACAAAGGCCGGGAGCAATCACGGTGACATTGGCCTTGGCCGCCAGAAGATCGTGAACCTTCCGGGCGGCCACCTCGCCGCCGCCGATCACCACCGCCGCTCGGCCTTCCAGGGCCAGGTTCACAAGGTAGCTCATGCCGGTACTGTCAGGCGTATTCCCACTTGCGCGCGAAGCGCCGCGCGATCAGGAAAAGCACCAGGCCGGAGCCAATCAGGACGGCCACTTGCGGCGCCAGGTGCGAGACGGGTTCATCGCGCCAAAACACCTTGGTGTAGCCGTCGATGGCCCAGGCGTTGAAGGTGAACAGTCCGGCCGTCTTCATGGCTGCGGGCATGAGGAAGCGCGGGAACATGCTGCCGCCAATGGCCGACATGGTGAGGATCAGCAGCGTGGAGATGGCGGCCTGCTGTCTGCGGCTGCGCGAAACGGTGGCCAGCAATATGCCGAACGAGGCCACCGCGAAAGAGGTGGCGGCGGTCATCACCAGGAAGCCGGGCAGGTGCGTGAACAGGTCCAGGTGGAAGACGGCCGCGCCCCACAGGAACATGAGCGTGAGTTGCAGGAAGGCCAGCAGCGTGCAAAAGGTCATCTTGCCGGCCAGAAGCGTGGTCATGCCGACGCGGGCGCTCAGGACGCGGTCGAGCGCGCCGCACTCGGCTTCCTCCAGCAGGCTGCCGGCGGCTGCGCTGGCGGTGAATAGCAGGAACATGACGCCGATTCCGGCGGCGGAGAACGCGATCATGGGGCTGCGCTTGTTCGCGCCAACCACGTCGCGAAGGTCGACAGCCACCAGCCCGCCGGCGTTGTCGCCGCTGCCTGCGGCTGGGGCATTGCCCTCCTGGTCGCTCTGCTCGATCTGGTCGCGGAACTTCGACAGGTTCGATTCAATACCCTGGCGCTGTTGCGGCGTCAGGCCGCCGCTCGCCTGCTCGAAATACTTCATGCCCTCGCCCGCCATGGAGTCGGGCAGAGAGGTCATCACCACTTTTTGAAGCAAGCCGGCGACCACCTGCGCGGCCACGGGGTCGGAGCTGTCGTGCAGAATCCGGATCGGCTGGCGGTCCGTCCCCGGTCCGAAGGCGACGGGATTCGCGCCAAATCCCTTGGGAATAATCAGCGCGGCTGGAGCCACGCCCTGTTTCACCGCGGCCTCGGCGGTGGCGGCCGTGTACGGGCGGGTGCTGGCGGCGAGCGATGGCTCGCGGCGCAAACCGCGGACCAGCCTCTCGGAAACCGCCGTGCCATCTTCGTCCACCACCAGCACGCTCACGCGTGCTGTGCTGCTACTGCCCATGCCGCCCATCACCGCGGCGAAGATGCTGAAGAACGCGATGGGCAGAATGAACGCGAGAAGGAACGCCACGCGGTCGCGGCGCAGGTCCAGGAACCCGGTACGGACGATGACGGCGATCATTGGCGCAAACCCCTTCCGGTGAGTTGCAGGAACACAGATTCGAGATTGGGCCGGCGCAGAGTCACATCGATCACCTCGAGACCATCGCGGGCGGCCGCGTCCAGCAGCCCCGCGATTTCGGTGGGCTGTTCCACCGAGAAATGCCCCACCCCCTCCTCCACCGTGCCGCCGCGCGAGGCGGCCCATTCCGCCCCGTTCCGGACCGTGGAGGCGAAACGCATGAGGACGTCGCTGCGGCCGCCAAACGACTGCGCCACCAACTCGTCCTTGGCGCCCAGGGCAATCACCCGGCCATGATCCACGATGGCGATGCGGTCGCAGAGACGCTCGGCTTCTTCCATGTAATGGGTAGTGTAGATGACCGTGGTGCCTTCGCTACGTAGCGCCTCGACCATCTCGAAGATGCGATTGCGCGCTTGCGGATCGACGCCCGCGGTCGGCTCGTCCAGCAGCACCAGGCGCGGGCGATGGATAAGGCCTGCGGCCATGTTCACGCGCCGACGCATGCCGCCCGACAAATTCTTGACCGTGGTATCGGCGCGGTCGGTGAGCGCGGCCCACTCCAGGCACCATTGGATGGCGCCGCGCAGCGCTTTGCCGCGCAGCCCCTGGTATTGGCCGAACGCTTCCAGGTTCTCACGGCAGGTGAGCAGCGGGTACAGCGCCAGTTCCTGGGGCGCCCAGCCCAGCTCCGCGCGGGCCGCCGGGGAGTTGGCCGGCTGGCCGAACACCTGGATGCTGCCCGAATCCAGCCGGATGCGGCCGGCGATACTGCGGATGAGCGTGGATTTGCCCGCGCCGTTGGGGCCGAGCAGGCCGAGGCAGGTCCGCTCCTGAACATCGAGCGAAATCCCGGCCACGGCGGTCACTTCCCCAAACCGCTTCACGACCGAGTCGATACGCAATGGGATCGGAGATGCAGCCATCAGACTCCTGTACGCCAGATTACACCACAAAGTTCCATGCCGTGGCGCAATGGCGTATCCTCTCCCTATATGCGGACCTTCCTACTTTTCCTCATCGCCGCCTGCCCGCTCGTGGCCGACGACAAGAGCGCCCTGCTCGAAAAGATGGACGCGCGCGCCGCGCACTACGGCGGCGTCTCGCGGACCATCTGGGAATTCGCCGAAGTCGGTTACAAGGAAAACAAGAGCGCTGAGCTGTTGAAGCGAGAATTGCGCTCCGCCGGATTTGCCGTGACGGAAAACGTGGCCGCCATCCCCACGGCGTTTACGGCCACCTGGGGCCAGGGCCGGCCGGTGATCGCCATCATGGGCGAGTACGATGCCTTGCCCGGCCTGTCGCAGGAGGACGTCCCCGAACGCAAGCCGCGCGTCAACGGCGGCCCCGGACATGGCTGCGGCCACAACCTGCTGGGCGCGGCTTCGCTGTTTGCCGCCGTCACCATCAAGGAGTGGATGGCCGAAAAGAAGATCCCCGGCGTCATCCGGTTCTATGGCACGCCCGCCGAGGAAGGCGGAGGCGGCAAGGTGTACATGATTCGCGCCGGGGTTTTCAAAGATGTGGACGTGGTGCTGAGCTGGCATCCAGCCGATCGGAACGGCGCCTCGCTCGAGAGCTCGCTGGCCATCATTTCCGCCAAGTTTCGCTTCCATGGGAAACCCGCGCATGCCGCCGCCGCGCCCGATGCCGGCCGCTCCGCCCTGGACGGCCTCATGATTATGGCCAACTCCATCGAGTTCCTGAGGGAGCACGTGCCGGATTCCACCCGCATACACTACATCGTCACCAACGGCGGCGCGGCGCCCAACATCGTGCCCGATTATTCCGAGCTGTTCCTCTACGCCCGCCACCCTTCCATGCCCCTCCTCGACGGAATCTGGGACCGCATCATCAAGTGCGCGCAGGCCGGCGCCCTGGCCAGCGAAACCAATATGGAGATGGAATTCATCGACAGCTCATACAACACGCTGCCGAACGACGCCCTGGCTGCGCTGGTGGACAAGAACATGCGCCTCGCCGGCGGGGTGAAGTATACCAGGGAAGAACAGGCATTCGCGGAAACCATTCGCAAAACGCTGCTGGATCGCACTCGCCCGCTGGGCAGCCAGGAGAACGTCGAAGCCCCCAGCGAAGGCACCGGCCCGGCTTCCACGGATGCGGGCGACGTCAGTTGGACGGTGCCCATGGCGGCGCTGGTGACGGCCACGTTCGTTCCGGGGGTGCCGGCGCATAGCTGGCAATCGGCCGCCTGCGCGGGCATGAGCATCGGCCGCAAGGGCATGGTGGTGGCCGCGAAATCGCTGGTGCTGACCGCGGTGGATCTCTACACCGACCCGAAGCAGGTCGAAGCGGCCAAAGCCAGCTTTGAAAAACGCCGCGCCGCGTATGAGTACAGATCGCGGATTCCCGCCGATCACAAGCCGCCGCTTACTTACCGCGACAACCCGTAGGGGCCGGGCATGCGGTACGCACGCGACGTGCCCGGCCCCTACCACTGCTATTATCGGAATTGGAGGTCTTAATGTTCGACGAACTCAATCGCCGCGGTTTTTTGAAGGCCGCTGCCATGGCAGCGGGACCGGCGGTTATTACCGCGCGCGGCGCCAACGACAAGGTCAATATCGGCTGGATCGGGGTAGGCACCCGCGGTTATGCCGGCCTGGACTGGCTGCATTCCGCATCGCCCAACGATGTCAAGATCACGGCCATCTGCGACACCTATCAGGGCTACATCGCGCGCGCCAAGGATCGTATGCAGACCATCTGGGGGAACGCGCCGGCCACCTACCTGGACTACCATGACCTGCTGGCCGACAAGTCCGTCGACGCGGTCTTCATCATGACGCCCGAGCACCTGCACCACGATATGACCATCGCGGCGCTCAAGGCCGGCAAGCACGTCTACATCGAGAAGCCCCTGGCCCACACCATCGAGGAAGGTTTCGATATCGTGCGCGCGTGGCAGCAGTCGGGCAAGATCGTGCAGGTGGGCACGCAGAACCGGAGCTCGTCGCTCTACAAGAAAGCCAAGGAACTCATCCAGCAAGGTCTCATTGGCGACGTGCACTACGTGCGCGCGTTCTGGTACCGCAATTCGCTCGCCGACGATCCCGCGTGGCGCTACGTGATTCCGCCCGAGGCCACCCCCCAAAACACCGACTGGAACCGCTTTTTGGGCTCGGCCACCCAGCGGCCGTGGGATTCCCAGCGCTACTTCCAGTGGCGCCTCTACTGGGATTACTCGGGTGGCATCTCGACCGACCTGCTGGTGCACCAGACCGACATCGTCAATTTCATGCTCGACAAGACCGTGCCCCGCTCCTGCATGGCGTCCGGCGGCATCTACCGCTGGACCGACAAGACCGACGACCGCGAAGTGCCCGACACCCTCAGCGCCATCTACGAGTACGCCGGCGGCTTCCACATCAACTACTCCTGCTACTTCGGCAACGAGCGCTATGGCTACGGCGAGCAGGTGTGCGGCAATGAAGGGACCATCGAGGTGATGAACCGCCAGGACCTGTATTTCACGCCCGAGGCGTTCAAGGGCAAGCCGCCCGCCAGCGTCAAGGCGCGCCAGCCCATCCACCTCAACGGCAAGAACGATTTTCACGAAGGCGACGGCGCCATCAACCACTTCCGCAATTTCATCCAGTCCGTGCTGGGCAACGAAAAGCCCATCGCGCCTCCGCCGGTGGGACAGCAGGCGGCCATTTCCGGCCACATGGCCACGCTCTCGTTCAAGAACCAGAAAAAGATTCTCTGGGACGAATCGGGCAACACGTACCACTTCGTGTAGAGCGGGTGGGGGCCGGTCAGCTTCGCTTCAAGATCAGGACCCGGCCGACAGCGTCCCGCGAAGCCAGCGCCTTCACGCCGGAATCGAAGGTCACCAGCACGCCGTCGCGCTCCGTGGCCTGCCAGAGGAGAACGGCATCCGTCCACTGCCGATGCCCTTGCAGGCGCGCCGCCAGGGCTTTCAAGCCAATCGTCATCCCGCGATCCAGGGGCCAGAATTCGTGCCCCTCGTGCCGCGTCGCCTCGTTTACGGCTTCGAGCGCCGCCACCGCGCTCACGGCGCCTTGTGTGACGGCCGGATTCGTCAGCAAGCGCAGGACGCCAAGCTGCGTCAGCGGACTGGTCGCCCACGCCTTGTGACCGGATTTCGCAAACCAGGCGTGCGCGGCGTCATGGCTCTCGTGGCGCGGCCACACCAGCGCCAGAAGAACGTTCACATCCAGCAAGTGCCGATTCATTCCTCGTCCAGCAGTTCCCGCACGCGTTCGGTCGAAATCGCCGGAAAATCGTCCGGCGCGTCGAACACCGGCAGGCCATTGAGCTTCCTGATCCCGAGTTGATAACACGCCCCGCGGCGGATCAGTTCCGACGCAGCCCTGCCCATGGAGAGCCGGCTCGTTCGGGCATGTGCCCGGACTGCCTGTATCGCATCATCTTCCAGGGATAGCGTGGTGCGCACGATACGATGATGTCACTAAACGATGATTGATGTCAATGGAGCGCAAATGATGCTGTCAGCGATTTGCCCCCCTACAAGCGCCCCGATGAGTCGGGGCGCGGCAGGCACGAGTGCCTGCGCCACGGTAAGCTGGAACTTGCTGCCGACGATTCTTCCTGAAAACATGGGGCTGAGATGGTCGCGCTGGCGGCCCACTCTCTACTACATGGCGCAAACCGAGGCGCACGTCTACGCCCTCGCCATCGCCGCCAGCGTGTTGCTGTCAACCTATCCGTTTCTCATCGTCATCACGTCGTTCTGCCGCGATACCCTCCACTGGCGCGCGGCGGAGCAGGCCATCTACCTGGCCATCGGCGATTCTTTCTCCGGCGAGCCGGGCCAGTTCATGGTCCGGAACCTCCAGGCATGGTTCAAGGTGAACAGCAAGATCCATCTCACCTCCATGTTTCTGCTTCTGTTTACCGCCAACGGCATCTTTGAGCCGCTGGAGGTGGCGCTCAACCGCGCGTGGGGAGTGACCAAGAACCGCACCTATATCAAGAACCAGATCATCAGCCTGGGCCTCATCTTTGTGTGCGGCAGCCTGGCGCTGCTTTCCTTGATGCTGACGGCGTTGAATAGCCAGTGGCTGTCGGCGGCGAGCAGCCTCAACGCGGGATTCGGCGTCTGGATGAACCTGCTGATGTTCAAGCTGGCGGCCCTGCCGATCTCGATTCTCTCGCTGTTCCTGGTCTATTGGCTGCTGCCCAACCGGAAGGTTGCGCCAGCCCGCGTGGTTCCGGTGGCCATTGTGGTGGGGTTGGCGCTCGAAGCGCTCAAGTATGTCAACCTGCTGGTTGCACCTCTGTTGCAGGCCAAACTCCACCGCGAGTATCTCATTTTCGAGCACTCCGTCACCATCCTGCTGTGGAGCTTCGTATCTGCCATGATCGTGCTGGCCGGGGCGCACTGGACCGCGCGCCAGGACCGGGAAGATCCGCTATCGTTGGGGGGTGCATGAGAGATTGGAGAGCCATCGCGAAGGCCAGCGGCATAGAAGTTGATAACGTGGAACCGCTCGAGGCGCTGGAAGCAGCCTTCCGTCCGCTGGTGAAAGATCTCGCGCCGGACGTGGAACCGGCCACCGGGTTGCGCCTCGAGGAGGATGCTGAGTGACCATTCGGGAAGCCGCCGATGCGCTGCGGGCGCGCCGCGTCTCCGCCGTCGAGCTGGCGGCCGCCGCCAACGCGCGCATCAGCCGCCTCAATTCCAAGCTCAACGCGTTCATCACCGTCACCGCCGAACAAGCTCGTGAAGAGGCGCGGCAGGCGGATGCCGAACTGGCCGCCGGGCGCGACCGCGGGCCCCTCCACGGAATCCCGGTCGCGGTAAAAGACCTTTTCTTGACGCGCGGCGTGCGCACCACCTGCGGCTCCAAGGTCTATGAAGGTTTTGTCCCGGCCATCGACGCGGCCGTGGTGGAACGGCTGCGGGCGGCCGGCGCCGTGATGCTGGGCAAGCTCAACATGCACGAGCTGGCCTACGGCATCACCTCGGCCAATCCGCACTTCGGGCCGGTGCGCAATCCATGGAATGTGGAGCACAGCCCCGGCGGGTCGAGCGGCGGCTCGGGCGCGGCGGTGGCCGCCCAGATGGTCTACGCCGCCATGGGCAGCGATACGGGAGGCTCCATCCGCATCCCCGCGGCGTTTTGCGGCGTGGTGGGGCTCAAGCCCACCTATGGCCGCGTGAGCCGTTATGGCGCCCTGCCCCTGGCCTACAGCCTCGATCACATGGGCCCGCTGGCCCGCTCGGTCCGCGATGCCGCCATGGTGCTGAATGCCATCGCCGGGCACGACCGCCGCGACCCCACCTCGTCGCGGCACCCGGTGGTCGACTACATTCCGGACGACGGTTGCTCCATTCGCCGCCTGCGTATCGGTTTCCCGACGAATTTCTACTTCGACCACCTGGACGCGGGCGTGGAATTTTCGATTCGGGGAGTTTTCGCGCGCGCCCAATCGCTGGGCGCGGTGGTCAAGCCGGTGCGGGTTCCGGATGTCGCCGCGCTGAACACCGTGGGCCGCGTCATACAATTGGCGGAAGCCTCCGCTGTAGCCGAGCCGCACCTCGAACACCGGGAGCAATTCGGCCCGGACGTGCTCGCCCTGTTCGACCAGGGGCGCCTGGTGCCGGCCACCGACTACATCAACGCGCAGCGGTTGCGCCGCCAGGCGATGCGCGAATTCGACAAGCTCTGGTCTGAAGTGGATTGCCTCATGGTTCCCACCACGCCTAACACCGCCCCGCGCATGGGCGATGCGACCGTCCGGTTGGGGGGCCGGGACGAGGATGTGCGCCTGGCCGTTACGCGCCTGGTTCGGGGCATCAACGTGCTTGGCTTGCCGGCGCTGTCGATTCCCTGCGGATTAGGGGCGAGCGGACTGCCCATCGGGATTCAGATCATCGGCCCGGCGTGGGAGGAGGCCCTCATCCTGCGCGTCGGCGCGGCGCTGGAAGACGGCGGCGTGGGAATTGCCCTCTGCCCGGCTACCGAAGTTCTATAGCTACTATATCTTGTGACGCTCAGCGTCGGTTTCGACGCCCGTTGGGATTCCGCAATCCATATCCGGGCGTTCAGAATTCCATAACCCTGTAACCTGGAAGTGACAAAGAGGTTACGCCAGGCAATAGCCCTTTTGAGCCACTCCCGCGAGGTGGTGTTACACGTATTTTCTTCCAAAACGCATCGCAAGTGCGCTTTCATAACTCCTTAATTATCAACAACATTAAGATGTTGTTCACCTGGCAGGTGAGTTGCTAAAACACTGGTGAAGTTTCAACCCGCACGTTTGGGGGTAATTTTTTCTGAACGGCGGCATACTTTCATCGAGAGGGATCCATAAAGAAATGAAGATAAGGAACATGCGACTAGTCGGGCTGATTTTGCTCGCCTTGGCTGCTTGCCTCGGACTCATGGCTCAGTCAACAGTCACCGGTGAGCTTGTCGGCACCGTGACCGATCCAAGCGGGGCGAACATAGCCTCCGGTAAAGTGACAGTGCAAAGCGATGCGACTGGTGAGGCGCACACTGCGGCCACCGGGGCCGCGGGCGACTTCCATTTTTCGCTGCTCAGGCCCGGCGTTTACACCGTGACGGTGAACGCCGCGGGCTTCGATAAGACGATGGAGAAAGTGACGGTCGGCCTGGGCCAGGTGGCCAATGTCAAGTTCACGCTCGGGATTGCCAAACAGACCGAGACGGTGACGGTCGAGGGGCAAGTCTCCATGATGCAGACTGACAACGCCAACATGGCTACCACGTTCGACAGCTCGCAGTTGACGAATCTGCCGGCCCCGGGGAACGACATGACGGCTTATGCGTTGACGGCCCCCGGCGTTACGGTCAGCACCGGCGGAGGGTACGGCAACTTCACGGTATTCGGACTGCCGGGCGTTTCGAACCTTTTCACCGTCAATGGCTCGGATAACATGGATCCGTACCTCAACCTGAACAACTCGGGCGCGAGCAACCTGACACTGGGCTCCAACGAGATCCAGGAAGCGGCCGTCATCATCAATGGCTACACCGGGCAGTACGGACGCCAGGCGGGCGCGCAGGTGAATTATGTCACCAAGTCGGGCGCCAACGACTTCCACGGAAATGCGGCGTTCTACTACAACGAGAAAGTGCTGAATGCGAACGACTTCTTCAACAATTCCACGGGCACTCCTCGCCCCTTCGCGATTTCCAGGGAGTGGGCCGGGTCGGTAGGCGGCCGCATCATCAAGAACAAGCTGTTTTTCTTTTACAACAACGAGGGAATGCGTTACGTCCTGCCCTCGGGCGGTCCGGTCTACATTCCCAGCAGTGCTTTCGCCTCATACGTGCTGGGCAATCTGACGGCAACGAATGCCCCGGCGGCGGGGATATACACTACGGCGTTCAATCTATACGGGACGTCGTCGGGCGCCGCTCGCGCCACGCCGGTGACGGCGGCGCTCGATCCGGCCCTGGGCTGCGGCGACTTTGCGGGAACGGCCGGTTGGGGTGTGAGCAAGCCCTGTGCCTCGAGCTTCCAGAGTTCGGTGAACAATCTGAATATCGAGCGGCTGCAATCGGTCCGCGTGGACTACAACATCACCGAGAAGGACCGCCTCTACGTCCGTTACAACGACGATCACGGCGTCCAGGCCACGGGTACCGATCCCATCAACTCCGCTTTCAACGCGAACAGCGTGCAGCCATCGTATGGCGGCCAACTCGGTTACACGAGAGTGATCAACCCTACCATGGTAAACCAGTTGCTGCTGTCCGGTTCGTACTACACTGCGATTTTCGGTCCACCGGATTTTGCCAACGCCATCAAGACTTTCCCGACCACGTGGGCATTCGGAGATGGGCTTTTCTCCAACATGGGCGGGAACGACGAAACTTATCCCCAAGGCCGCAAGGTCCGGCAGTATCAGGTGATTGACGACTATGCCATTACTTATGGCAAGCATGTCTTTAAGGCCGGCATGAACCTGCGCCAGAATTACGTCAGCACGTACGCCACGTTTCCCAACACCACCGGCACGTTGACGTTCAACTCGATGACCGATTTTGTGAACGGCTCGCTCGCGAACGGCTCGACTTACGGGCAGGCCTTCCCCAACGTCGGGGCCGAACCCCTGAGCATGTACAGCATGGGCTTCTATATTCAGGATGAGTGGAAGATCCTGCCTAACCTGACGGCGACACTGGCTTTGCGCATGGACCGCAACAGCAACATCACCTGCGGCAGCGCCTGCTTCAACGAATTGGGCTCGACCTTTGCCGCGGCCACGCACTCCGCAACCACACCCTACAATTCCAGCATCCATGCCGTGTCCACCGCTTTTCCGGGTGTGCAGTCGATCGTGCCCGAACCGCGAATTGGAATGGCGTATAGCGTCACGAAGTCTACGACAATCCGCGGCGGCTTCGGCATCTTCTCGGATCTGTACCAAGGTCTGATTGCCGACCGCTTCATCACCAACAGTCCGG
>PLMF01000117.1 GCA_003142355.1 Bryobacterales bacterium | reverse complement strand
CAATTGTGGTGGTTGGTGGAGCGCACGTCGCGCAGCGTCGTGGCCACAACCTTCACCTGCGGATGCTTCTTTACCACCTTGTCGATCATCCCGAAGAAGGCGCTGGGGTCGAGCTTGGACTTGGCGGCTACTTCGGGACCGGGGATGCCCAGGCCCTTCTGCAAGTCTTCCTCGTTGCGCGCTGGCCCCGCAAGTTTCGGCTCGGGGCATTGCGGGGCAGGCGCGTGAGGGGCGCTGAGAGGGAAACACGAATCGGCGGGGGCCCCCCCCGGGGAGGTCCGAGGAGCCGCGAATCGAGGTATTTTGGGTGGCAATCTGTCCCACGGGCAGCCGTAATAAGGCGTTGTTGTGGAGAAGTACTACAGCACTAGTACTTTCCAGGGTTTCAGGTCTCAAAAGATACTTGAGTTGAGCGCTGAAACCTGCAAGGATGGAGCGGATGCGTTCCTTATCTTTAGTGATCGCGACTCTGGCGTTGGTGTCGCTGGTCCCGAGGCTGACTCTGGCTGGCACCATTTGCCCATCTGCCCCGCCCGGCACGACGACCTGGACTGACGGCAACAGCAACTGGAGCAACGGTTCGAACTGGAACTCGGGTGTTCCCAACGGGGCCACTAACGCCTGCATTACGGATGGCGCCAGCACGGTGGCTCTGGACACTTCCTTGGGGTACGTTGCCAGCCTGCAAGTGAACAGCGGCAATACGCTGAGATTCAACCAGGGAGCCTCTCTCACCGTGTATGGGCCCCAACTTGTCAACGCCGGCGCGATTCAGGTGAATGGCGGGGGCAACCGCAACACCTACCTGTACGCTCCCTCCAACATCACGCTTTCGGGCGCGGGCACGCTGACGTTGAGCACCACCACCAGCGGTGGCGGCGGCAATGCTTGGCTTTACATGTACAACGGCGCTACCTTGGACAACATAGACAACACCATTCAGGGTGAGGGCATTATCTACAACAGTGGCACTACCCTCAACAATCACGCCGGCAACGTCATCAATGCGAACTCCACGGGATCTCCGCTGGTCAACTATCTCGCCGTTCAGTACGGGACGGTCAACAACCAGGGCGTGATGGAGGCGACCAACAACGGAGTGTTGCAACTGCAAAACACCACGGTGAACAACACCGGCGGCGGCATTATCGCAGCCAACGGCTCGAGCGCCTCGGTCAACTTGTACAACAGTACGATCCTGGGCGGGACGCTGAACAACAACGGCGGCGCTTTCTTCGGAACGCCTACCGGCTACTCCGCTACCTTGGATGGCAGCACGGGCGCGGGCGCGATTACTCTTAATGGCGGCTACACCAGCGACTTCAGCACCAACACCTACCTCTACGGGACCATCAACAACAATAACAACCTACAGGTGAATGGCGGCGCCAACACCAATACGTACCTATCCCTTAATGGCGGCACCCTCACGCTGACGGGCGGGGGCACGTTGTCCCTGTATACCACCACCAGCGGTGGCGGCGGCAATGCCTACCTCTACTTGTTCAACGGCGCTACCTTGGACAACATAGACAACACCATTCAGGGTGAGGGCATTATCTACAACAGTGGCACTACCCTCAACAATCACGCCGGCAATGTCATCAATGCGAACTCCACGGGATCTCCGCTGGTCGACACTCTCGCCGTTCAGTACGGGACGGTCAACAACCAGGGCGTGATGGAGGCGACCAACAACGGAGTGTTGCAACTGCAAAACACCACGGTGAACAACACTGGCGGCGGCATTATCGCAGCCAACGGCCCGGGCGCCTCGGTGAAGTTGTACAACACTACGATCCAGGGCGGGACGCTGGACAACAACGGTGGCGCGTTTTTCGGAACGCCTGCTGGCAACACGGATTACTTGGATGGCAGTGCGGCGGGCCCGCTCACTCTTAAGGGCACCTACACCGCCGACTTCAGCAGCAACACCTACCTCTACGGGACCATCAACAATCAGGGTGACCTGGTGGTGAATGGCGGGGGCAACACCAACACGTACCTGTACGCTCCCTCCGATGTCACCCTCACAGGCGGGGGTACGGTGTCGCTGAACACCACCACCAGCGGTGGCGGCGGCAATGCTTGGCTTTACATGTACAACGGCGCTACCTTGGACAACGTCAACAACACCATTCAGGGTGAGGGCACTATCTACAACAGTGGCACTACGCTCATCAACGAGGCAGGCGGAACCATCCTTGCCGACTCGACGGGTTCTCCGCTGATTGACACAATGTACATTGATTATGGAACGGTCGCGAACCACGGAACAATGCGGGTAGACGACGGCGGGACGATGGACCTCTATCACGTTGCATTCACCACCGACGGCAACGTGACGATCAACAGCGGCGGCGATTTCGTCATCGACACAACGTACAGCCAGACCGGTGGCACGACACGGGTAGACGGGACGCTCACCGCGAACGCGGGCGTGAACGTCGTGGGCGGAACCGTGGACGGGACGGGCACGATCATCGGCGGCGTTTCGCTGACCGACGCCACGATGCAGCCCGGCGACGCACCCGGAACGCTGACCATCGTCGGCGACTACTCCATGACCGGCGGCGAATTCGTTGAGTTGATCGACGGCGTGAGCAACGGCCTGCTTTCCGTGTCCGGCACGCTTACGTTCGGGCCCGGCGTCAACCTCGATATCGACCTGCTGCCCGGCTTCACCGCGGTGATCGGCCAGCAGTTCACCATTCTGGAATTCCTCTTGCGCAGCGGCACCTTCGCGAATACGCCGGGTGGCATCTTCGACGAGAGTGGCTACGAGTGGTCCGTTGCGTACAACGCCAACAACGTGGTTCTCACCCTCGACTCGGAGTCGCAATCTTCGGTGCCCGAGCCTTCAAGCTTGATTCTGATGGCAACCGCGCTCGGCTCCATCCTGGCAAGCGGCAAGCTTCGCCGGGCAAAACGGTAGAGGCCCCAAAATGGAA
This sequence comes from Bryobacterales bacterium, assembly GCA_003142355.1. The sequence goes on along the minus strand of PLMF01000117.1, from coordinate 34,411 downwards.
ATCCTCGCTCGGACGCGAAGGCCCCTCATCACGCTCTCGCTTCTCTTTGCCGCGCTGGCGGGCGCTGGCTGCCAGCGCCAGTCGCCCAACCCCGCGTCGGCCACTATCGATGCCAACAAGTACTACGCCGTGCTGTTGAGCAACGGTTCGGTCTATTTCGGCCACCTTGAGGGCTTGGGCTCGGATCTCCCGGTCCTTCACGACGTCTATTATGTGCAGAGTGTCCAGGACCCGCAGACCAAGGCGGTATCGAACGTTCTGGTGAAGCGCGGCAAGGAATGGCACGGACCGGACCGGATGATCATCAATGCCAAGAACATCGTGTTCGTGGAGCCGGTGGGCGCCGGTTCCAAGGTGGCCCAGTTGATTGAGGAATCGAAGAAGTAAGCCTATCCTCCGGGCTGCTTTCCACCACTCGCGTTCGTCGGGCCCGCCTCTACCTCTGAATCCGGGCGGAGCCGCCTTTGGCGAAGGCCCGCACTTGCTCCAACGTCGCCATGCTCGTGTCGCCCGGGAACGTCGTCAAGAGCGCGCCGTGAGCCCAGCCCAGGTTCACGCACTCTTGCGGCGGCTCATTGGCCAGCAAGCCATAGAAGAAGCCCGAGGCGAAGCCGTCGCCGCCGCCTACGCGGTCGAAAATGTCCAGCTCGGCGGTGGGCGCCTGGTAGGTTTGGCCGTCGATCCACGCCACCGCGCTCCAATTGTGGTGGTTGGTGGAGCGGACGTCGCGCAGCGTCGTGGCCACAACCTTCACCTGCGGATGCTTCTTCACCACCTTGTCGATCATCCCGAAGAAGGCGCTGGGGTCGAGCTTGGACTTGGCGGCTACTTCCGGCCCGGGAATTCCCAGGCCCTTCTGCAGGTCCTCCTCGTTGCCCACCAGGACGTCGGCGTTCTTGACGATGCGGTCCAGTACCGCCACCGCGCGCTCCTCGCCGCCGGAGATATTCCATAGCTTGGCCCGATAGTTCAGATCGAAGGAGACCACCGCGCCGGCTTCCTTGGCCGCCTGCATGCCTTCGATAATCACCTCCGCGGTGGTCGGCGAGAGGGCCGCGAAAATACCGCCGCTGTGGAACCAGCGCANNGCTTCGTTCGACCGGTTATAGAACACCATGGGCCCGCGCACACCATAGCCGCGGTCGCTGTATACGGTGGCCATGTTGGGGCCGCGCACGCCGTCGTGCTTGAACCGTTTGTAGAACGGTTTCACGCCCATCGCGCGCACCCGCTCCGCGATCAGATCGCCGATGGGATAATCCACCATGGCGGTGGCGACGCCGGTCCGCATGCCGAAGCAGTCCGCCAGGTTGGCGGCGCAGTTGAACTCGCCGCCGCTGACGTGGATTTGGAATTCGGTGGCCTTCCGGAACGGGATGATGCCGGGGTCCAGACGGTTCACCAATGCGCCCACGGAGACGAAATCCAGCGCGCCGTCCGGGCGGATCTTCAGACCATGATTCATTTTGCTCTCCTATTCTGTTCTGTCCAAAAATCTGTTTTGTCTCAAATCAAAATTCGAGGACAGACAGCCCTTTTTCGCCAACGGCGAAAAAGGGAGTCTGTCCCCATGATCTACTCTGAAACTTCGTAGTGCTTCAGGATTTCCGGCCAGCGGTTCTGCGCCTTCAGAAGCAGTTCCACCACTTCCCGCACCGCCCCCTGGCCGCCCGCATGGCGCGTGACGTAATGAGCGATGGCCTTGACCTCCGGCCTGGCATTGCCGGTGGCGACGGCCAGGCCCACGCGCCGCATCACCACCACATCCGTGAGATCGTCCCCGACGTACGCCACTTCACTCGGGTCGAGCCGGGCGTCGGCCAGAATCTCGTTGACGATGGGGATTTTTTCCGTGTGCCCCTGGTACACGTACTTCATCTTGCACTGGCGCGCGCGCTCCGCCGTGGCCGGCGACAATCGCCCGCTGATGACGCCGGTCGAGATTCCCACCCGCGCCAGCCATTGCAGCCCGATGCCATCCTGGGAGTCGAAGGCCTTGGTTTCGAAAATGGAGCCATCGGGGCCAGGGACATTGTAGAGCTTGCCATCGGTGAGAACGCCATCCACGTCCATCAGCAGCAAGCGGATTCGCTTTGCCAGTTGCGTTGCGTCTGCGCCCAAAAAGGTTCTCCTAGACTACGTACTGGCCCGCCGAAACGTTACCGCCCTTCCCCGTCCAGTTGGTGTGGAAGAACTTGCCGCGGGGCTGGTCCACGCGCTCGTAGGTGTGGGCGCCGAAGTAATCGCGCTGGGCTTGCAGCAGGTTGGCGGGCAGCCGGGCGCTGCGGTAGCCATCGTAGAACTCCAGCGCCGTGCTGAACGCCGGGACGGGAACGCCCGCCTCGACGGCCCTGGCCACCACGCGGCGCCAGGACGTCTGGCAGCGCGCGAGCACGCCGCAGAAGTACTGATCGAGCAGCAGGTTGCTGAGGCTGGGATTGGCGTCGTAGGCTTCCTTGATCTTGCCCAGAAACGCCGAGCGGATGATGCAGCCGGCGCGCCATACCAGCGCGATGCCGCCGTAATTCAGGTTCCAGTGGTACTCTTTGGCCGCCTCGCGCAGCAGCATGAAACCTTGGGCGTAGGACACGATCTTGGATGCCAGCAGCCCCTGGCGAATGTCCTCGACGAAAGCCTTCCGGTCGCCCTCGAACTTGATCTTCGGTCCCTTCAGAATCTTGGAGGCCTCGACGCGGTCGGCCTTCATGGCGCTGAGGCAGCGGGCGAAAACCGCCTCGCCGATGAGCGTCAGCGGGATGCCCAGGTCGAGCGAGCTGACGCTGGTCCACTTGCCCGTGCCCTTCTGCCCGGCGGTGTCCAGAATCTTGTCGACAACGTACTCGCCGTTCTCGTCCTTGTAGCCCAGAATGTCGCGGGTGATCTCGATCAGGTAGCTATCGAGCTCGCCTTTGTTCCACTCGGTGAAGACCGCGTGCATCTCCTCGTTGCTCATGCCCAGGTGCTCCTTGAGGAGCTGGTAAGCCTCGCAGATGAGCTGAATGTCGCCGTATTCGATACCGTTATGGACCATCTTCACGAAGTGGCCGGCGCCGTCCTCGCCCATCCAGTCGCAGCACGGCGCGCCGTCGGGCGTCTTGGCGCAGATGGCCTGGAAGATGTCCTTCACCAGCGGCCACGCTTGGGGGCTTCCGCCGGGCATCATGGCGGGGCCGAACCGCGCGCCTTCCTCGCCGCCCGACACGCCCGTCCCCACGTACAACATGCCCTTGCTCTCGAGGTACTTGGTGCGGCGGATGGTGTCCGGGAAGTGCGAGTTGCCGCCGTCGATGATGAGGTCGCCGGGTTCCAGGTGCGGGAGCACCAGCTCGATGAAGTCGTCCACGGCCTTGCCCGCCTTGACCATGAGCATGATCTTGCGCGGCCGCTTCAGTAGAGCCACCATCTCTTCGATGGAGTGCGCTCCGATGACCGTCTTCCGGCCCTTGGCGGCGTCGTTCAGGAAATCGTCCACCTTGGACACTGTTCGGTTGTAGGCCACCACGGTATAGCCGTGGTCATTCATATTCAGGATCAGGTTCTGGCCCATGACTGCCAGACCGATCAACGCGATGTCAGCCGTTTGTTCCATGATCTCGCTCTGTCTATTCCAGATGACAATCTCTTTTATAACATGCGGCGCGAGCGTTCAAACGCTCCCTGACGGTCGCGGCTCGGAAACGGAGCGGAACGCGCCGTACAATGAAAGCGGTATTCCCTTGCTTGATCGCGTCGCTCAAACCATCGCCCGCTACTGCATGTTCGAGCCTGGCCAGCAGGTCGGTGTCGCCGTCTCGGGCGGCGCCGACTCCGTCTGCCTGCTCCACGTTCTGCTCGAACTCGCTCACCGCTGGGACCTGCATTTGAGCGTTCTGCACCTGGACCACGGGCTGCGCGGGGAGGAATCCCGCCAGGACGCCGAATTCGTGCGTGGTCTGGCGGATCGACTGGGCCTGCCGCTCTGCCTCCGCGAGACCCGCGTCGCCCCATCGCCCGACAACCTGGAGCAGGCCGCGCGCCAGGCCCGGCTGGCCTTCTTCCGCGAAACCATGGCGGGCGGCGCCGTCCAGCGGGTGGCCACCGGGCACACCCGCTCGGACCAGGCCGAGACCGTCCTGTTCCGTTTCCTGCGGGGCTCCGGGACCGCCGGCCTGGCCGGCATTCGGCCCGTCACATCCGAGGGCATTGTCCGGCCGCTGATCGAAGTCGACCGCTCGGAGGTCCGGCAGTTCCTGCTCGAGCGCGGCATCGCCTGGAGGGAAGACTCCACCAATTCAAGCCTGCAGTTTGCGCGCAACCGCATCCGTCGCGAATTGCTGCCGCAAATCGCGCGCGAATGGAACCCGGCGATCGGCGAAACCCTGGCTAACACCGCGGATTGGGCGCTGGCCGAAGAGGCCTGGTGGGACGCCGAAATCGACCGCCTGGCTGGCCAGCATTTCACGACCTCGCAAAACGCCATTGTGCTCCGCGCCGGCCTGCTGGCCACGCTGCCTCTGGCGGTGGCCCGGCGCCTGGTGCGGCGTGCCATGGAACTGGCCAAGGGCGACCTTCGCGGAATCGATTTCGGGCACATTCGGTCGGTAATGGACCTGGCACGAAGCACCGAAGGGCACGGACGGCTGCAGGCGCCGGGGCTCGACATTTTCCGTTCCTTCGAGTGGCTGCGTTTCGGCCAGCCGGGGACGGGCGGGCTGGAAGCTCGTAACTACCGCCTGGCGCTGGCCGTGCCGGGGACCGTGCGTGTGCCCGGCGCCAATCTCGCAATTTCTTTGGAACTGATTGATAAAGCGGGGCCTTTGGTGTCCCCCGATTGGGTATATAATGGTTGCTTGGATTGGCAACGCCTGTCTGGTTCCCTGGAACTGCGGAACTGGAGGCCGGGCGATCAGTACCAGCCTGCGGGGTACTCCGGCCAGGAGAAGATCAAGACCCTCTTTCAACGGGCCCGTATCCCGCTGTGGGAGCGCCGCCATTGGCCGGTGGTCACGGACGGCTCTTCGATCATTTGGGCGCGGCGTTTCGGGCCGGCGGCCGGACTGGTGGCGGAGCAGGATGCAAAGGTGATTCTCCAGATCCGGGAAGACGCCGTATGATCGAAATAGGAATCGGGATTGGCCAGGGCCGCGTCTATAAAGGTGAGAGCGCCGGTGCGGAGGATTCGTGAATTCTAATATCAAGACGTTGATCTTCTGGGTGGTTCTCATCTGCCTGGTGGTATTGTTGTTCGCCGTGGTCCGAACCGGCCAGGGGCGCAAGGAACAGCAGATTACCTTTACCGAATTCCTCAACAAGGTGCAGGAGGGACAGGTCAAGGAAGTCACCATCAACGGAAGCGAAGTCCACGGAGTCTATCAGAACCCCAGTTTGGGGCTGCACACCTACGTTCCCATCAACTATCCGGATCTGTACAAGCAGCTCCAGGACCACAGCGTCAACGTCGAAATCAAGGACAACTCCTCCGGCAACTGGGTTTCGATCCTCATCAACCTCTCGCCGTTCATCGTGATTTTCGCCTTCTGGATTTTCATGATGCGGCAGATGCAGAGCGGCGGCAACAAGGCCCTGAGCTTCGGCAAGAGCCGCGCGCGGCTGCACTCCACGCAGCAGAAAAAGGTCACCTTCAAAGACGTGGCGGGCGTGGAGGAAGCCAAGGAAGAGCTGCAGGAGATCATCGAGTTCCTGCGCGAGCCGCAGAAGTTCCAGAAGCTGGGCGGCCGCATTCCCAAGGGGGTTCTGCTGATCGGCCCTCCGGGCACCGGCAAGACGCTGCTGGCGCGAGCCATCGCCGGCGAAGCCAGCGTGCCCTTCTTCTCGATTTCCGGTTCGGATTTCGTGGAGATGTTCGTGGGCGTGGGCGCCAGCCGGGTGCGCGATCTGTTCGAGCAGGGCAAGAAGAACGCACCGTGCATCGTCTTCATCGATGAAATCGACGCCGTNNGAGATGGACGGCTTCGAATCCAACGAGGGCGTAATCCTGGTGGCCGCCACCAACCGCCCCGACGTGCTCGACCCCGCGCTGCTGCGGCCCGGCCGTTTCGACCGCCGGGTGGTGGTGGGCCGGCCCGACGTGCAGGGCCGCGAGGCCATCCTGCGGGTGCACACCAAGAAGATTCCGCTGAGCGACAATGTCGATCTTTCGGTGCTGGGGCGCGGCACGCCGGGCCTGGCCGGAGCGGATCTCGCGAACCTGGTGAACGAGGCCGCGCTCAACGCGGCGCGCCAGAATCGCAAGGTCGTCACCATGTTCGACTTCGAGACGGCCAAGGATAAGATCCTCATGGGCGCCGAGCGCAAGTCGCTCATTCTCAGCGACGCCGAGAAGCGCAATACGGCCTACCACGAAGCCGGCCACGCGCTGGTGGCCGCCATGCTGCCGGAGGCCGATCCGCTGCACAAGGTCACNNATCATCCCGCGCGGCATGGCGCTGGGCGTCACCATGCAGTTGCCCATCGACGACAAGCACTCCTACAGCAAGGACTACCTGCTGGCGCAGGTTGCCATCCTCATGGCCGGCCGCATCGCCGAAGAGAAATTCATGCACCACATGACCACCGGCGCCGGCAACGATATCGAGCGCGCCAGCGAACTGGTGCGCAAGATGGTTTGCGAGTGGGGTATGAGCGAGCTCGGGCCGCTCAGCTTCGGCAAAAAGGAAGAGCAGATCTTCCTCGGCCGCGAAATCACCCAGCACCGCGATTACAGCGAAGAGACCGCCATCCGCATCGACGAGCAGGTGAAGAAGCTGGTGCAGGGCTGCTACGACACGGCCGCCACCGTCATCGAGGAGCGGGCCGACGCGCTCGCCAAGATCGCCGAGACGCTGCTCGAACGCGAGATTCTGGATGGCGACGAGGTCATGCAGATCATCAAGGGCCAGCCGCTGGCGCCGTTCGCGGCTTCCGGCAGCGGCAAGGACGCCGAAGACCACGTCCAGCAGGTGCTCCGCCCCGAGGGCGGGCGCCGCGTTCCCGGGCTCTCGGAAGGGGAGCATCCCCAGCCCGCGTGATTCCGCCGTTCCCGGTCTACCTGTTCGACGTCGACGGAACGTTGGTGGATTCCGCCGCCGACATCGTGGGCGCCATTCAGGAGGTGCTCGCCGCCAACGGGCGCCCCAGTGCGTTCGATTTCGATTTCCTGAGGAACTCTATCGGCCACCACCTGGCGGCGCCCTTCGGTGACATTTTTCCGGACTATAGTTCTCAACAGATCGACGAACTCATCCGCCAGTACCGCACCCTCTATCTGGCGCGCGGCCACAGAGAGACGCGCGTATACCGCGGCGTCCCCGAGGCCCTGGCCGCGCTCGCCGGCCGCAAGTCCACCGCCACTACTAAGGGCACTCCCACCACCCGCGCGGTGCTCGATCAATTCGGCCTGATCCAGTATTTCGACCACGTACAAGGAACCGACGGTTTCCCGTACAAACCCGCGCCCGATGTGATTCTGACGGCCCTGGCCGCGCTCGGCGCCCGTCCCGAGGACTGCCTGATGGTGGGCGATTCCGCCGCCGACATGGAAGCCGGCAAGCGCGCCGGCGTCAAGACCTGCGCCGTCCGTTACGGCTACGGCAAGCCCGAAGATCTGGTCCGCTTCGCCCCCGACTTCTGGATCGACGACCTGCGCGCCCTGGCGCCAACCCGCCCGGCGATCCGCCGATAGCGGTGCCACGCTCCGCGGGCATCAAGACTGCGCTTTGTGAAATACGTACAGGAACACCGCCGCACTCAGGCTGGCCAGCAGATAAATCAGCGATTTCAATAGCGCCATGGCGGCAATCGCACCAGCCAGAATGGCCGATACGTCCCGGATGAAGCCCGCCGCCAGCAGAACGGTGAGCAGAATCATGCCGATCAATGCGAAAAACGCCGCACTCTTGAGAGTCATGGTAGAGATTATACCGCCGCTGGAAATCGCAAGGCCCGCGCGGGCCGGTTCAGTGGGATCGCCAGCGTATGGAATACTTACTCATCCTCGTGGCTTCGTCGGATCGCCGGTTTACCGCCATGCTGTCCTTCAATACCGTTCTGGCCCGAAGCTGAGCTTCCTCGAACGACGGGGCGACGCCGTGATCGCCGTGATCGGTGGACCAGTGGAAGTCGCTATGGTAGTCCTTCTCGGAGACGGTATACTGTGCCTGATTCCCGGCAATGTCGATAAATGTGAATGCCTGGCTCATGGGCAATCTCACTTCCCGCTGGTCACTCGGATGCCATTCATCTCGGCCAGAGCCGTCTTGCCGCTCTCCAGCGCCCGGGTTTGGTCTTTATGCCGAATCGCAATCACCATCGTCCTGACGTGCGGCATGGCCCGGTTCAGTTTATCGTGAAGGGTGCTTTGCACCAATGAATCAGCTTTGAAACTGTCGGATCTGTACGCCTTATAGAGCGGCTTGGACATCTGGTGCATTTCGTAAAGACATTCATTCCCGGATTCGGTTTGATCGTCCCATCGGGTCTGGTCGCCTGTTTCGAGGGACTGCAGAATGCCCTGCAATAGGCTCTTCGTGCTCTCGTACAACATCAAGACTCCTTATCTTTCGATTGGACTGGTGCGGGACCGGGCCTTTGCCGGCATCGGACGACGCCCGCGTCTCAAGGCTGGAAGGAACAACTATTTGTATTGTAACACAATCGTACCTGTGCTATGATAGATATGGTTTGATGCTCCTGCCAATTCAAGGCTGACCTCTTTAGCGTTGTTTCCGCTACCTTCGTCCACCTTCCAAATTTGCCGCCTTCAAATCGGAAAAGGAAAACTAAAGTGAAGAATATTTACGTTGGGAACCTCAGTTTTGAGGCTACGGAAGAATCTGTCCGTGCGCTGTTTGAAACCCACGGCACTGTCGGTCGTGTCAACATCGTCACGGATCGTGACACCGGGCAACCACGCGGCTTTGGCTTCGTTGAGATGGCAAACGATGGAGAGGGCGAGAAAGCTATTGCCGCCGTGAACGGCACGGAACTTGGTGGCCGCGCCCTGAACGTCAACGAGGCGCGTCCAAAGGCGGAGCGTTCGAGCGGCGGCGGTGGTGGCGGCTTCGGGCGCAAACGCTGGTAACGGGATCGTAGAACCTGTAGCAAGACGAACCTGCCCAATCGCTCCCTGACGGCCGCGGCCCGGAAAACACTTCTGCGCGGCGACCGTCAGGGAGCGATTGTTTTTCCTCGACTCCCATCGCGTCGTGAGATTGGCTTCGTTCGGCGTGGCTTTGATAAGATGAAGGCTACTCCCGCATCGCCCCCAATGTTCGCCGCCACCACCATTGCCGACGAGATCCTGGACCTGAAAAAACAGCGGAAGGCCATTCTGCTCGCCCACCACTACCAGGAGCCCGAGATCCAGGAGCTGGCCGATGTGGTGGGCGACAGCCTGGAACTGGCGCGGAAGGCGCGCGATTTCGCCGGCGACGCGATCGCCTTCTGCGGCGTGTGGTTCATGGCCGAAACCGCCAAAGTGGTGAACCCCAATCGCATCGTGGTGGTCCCCGACCGCGAGGCCACGTGCAGCCTGGTGGAGAGCTGTCCGGTGGGGCCGGTCCGCGAGTTCCGGCGCCAGAACCCCGACCACGTGATCGTCAGCTACATCAACACCTCCATCGAGGTAAAGGCCGAAAGCGACATTCTCTGCACCTCGCGCAACGCGGTGAAGGTGGTCAACTCCATTCCGCCAGAGAAGCCCGTTCTCTTCCTGCCCGACAGCCACCTGGGCGATTATGTCAAGAAGCAGACCGGCCGGGAGAACATGCAGATCTGGCAAGGCACGTGCATCGTGCACGCCACGTTTCCGGCGCGGCGGCTGGCTGAGGCCAAAGCGGAGCATCCCGGCGCCAAGGTGGTGGCGCATCCGGAGTGCACCGAATCGGTGCTAGCGATGGCCGATTTCATCGGGTCTACCTCGGCCATGGTCGAATGGTGCGCCGCCAGCAGCGCCGCCGAGTTCATCGTGATGACCGAGAGCGGCATCCGCTACTCGCTGCAGAAGGTGGCGCCGGGCAAGCGCTTCTACTTCGTGGCCAACGAGAACTGCAATTGCAGCGAGTGCCCGTACATGAAGCTGAACACGCTCGAGAAGCTGCGCGATTGTCTGCTCACGCTCGCCCCGCGCGTCGAGCTGCCCGAAACCATTGCCCGGCGCGCTCTGGTCCCGCTCGAGCGCATGCTGGCTCTGAAGTAAATGCCAGCCGCGCCGCTCGTCGATAGCTACGGCCGCCTCCACGACAACCTGCGCATCAGCGTCACCGACCGCTGCAACATCCGCTGCTTTTACTGCATGCCGGAGCATGACGTCCAGTTCGTCAAGCGCAGTGAGATTCTGGATTTCGAGGAGATCGAGCGCTTCGCGCGCGTCGCCGCCGCGCTGGGGATCGTCAAGCTGAGGGTCACCGGGGGCGAGCCGCTGGTGCGGCGCGACCTGCCGAAGCTGATCCGGCGCCTCGCAGCCATCCCCGGCATTCGCGACCTCGCCCTCACCACCAACGGCGTGTTGCTGCCCGACCTGGCGGAGCCGCTGTACGAGGCCGGGCTGCGCCGCATCAACGTCCACCTCGACACCCTCGACCGCGAGCGGTTCATCCGCATCACGCGCCGCGACGAGCTTGGCAAGATCCTCGCCGGCCTGGATCTATCGAAGCGCCTCGGCTATTCCAGGATCAAGCTCAACGCCGTGGCGGTGAAGAACCTCGTCGAACCCGATATCGTGCCGCTGGCGCGCTACGCCCGCGAGAACGGATTTGAGGTGCGGTACATCGAGTTCATGCCGCTGGACGCGCAGAATCTCTGGGACCGCGGCAAGGTGCTGCTGGCGGATGAGATCATCGACACGCTCTCGAGGGAAATCGCGCCGCTTACGCCGGTGCCCGATCCCGATCCACGCGCGCCGGCCTCGGAGTACGACTTCGCCGATGGCATCGGCCGCGTCGGATTCATCGCCTCGGTGAGCCGCCCATTCTGTCTGAACTGCAACCGCATCCGGCTCACCGCCGATGGCAAGCTGCGCTACTGCCTTTTCGCCATCGAGGAAGACGACGTCAAGTCGCTGATGCGCGCGGGCGCCTCCGACGAGGAGATTGCCGCGCTCATCCGCCGCAACCTGGCCGGTAAGTGGGAAGGGCACGAGATCAACTCCGGGAAGTTCGTGGCCCCGCCGCGCCCCATGTATTCTATCGGGGGCTAGGCCGGCCCGGCGGTACGGTGGACAGGCGCAGGCGAAACTCAAGGGCGTCCGCAACCGATATACTGGGACGTGATGACGGGAGGCGCCCGGCTGGCAGTCTTCGTCTTGCTTGTGACGCTGGGCGCGGCGCAGCCCCCCGGGGCCGAACAACTCTTCCGCGACGCGGTCGCCGCGCAGCAGCGAGGCGATTTCAGCGCCGCCTTGCGTGCCTACGAAGGCGTGCTTCAGGCGCGGCCCGATCTTGTCCCCGCGCGCGCCAACCGTGCCGCGGTTCTGGTCCACCTGGGCCGCTTCGACGAGGCCATTGCGGACTATCTTGCCCTGCTTCGGCAAGAACCCGGCAACGCCGAGCTTCGCCTGAATCTGGCGCTGGCCTATTATAAAAACGGAGATTTCGCCGCTGCCGCCCCGGAATTGCAGTCTCTCTCGAAACAGCGGTCCGGCGACGCGAGAATCGCCGTGCTCCTGGGCGACTGCCTTGTGCATCTCACCCGGTACGACGAGGCGATTGCCTTGCTTGGACCCGTGGAGGCGGCTCATCCCGCCGACCTGGATGCGGCCTTCGTGCTCGGCTCGGCGCTGGTTCGGAGCGGCAAGCCGCGGGAAGGGCTGCCATTCATCGAGCGCGTGGCGCGGTCCGGCAACGGCGCGGATGCCTGGCTGCTGGCGGCCGCGACGCAATTGCGCATGGGCGAGTTTCGAGCGGCCCGCGAGAGCGCCGACGCGGCTTTGCGCCTGAATCCCAACCTTCCCGGGGCTCACACCGTGAGCGGCACGGCCAAGGGGAACCTGGGAGACGAGGAGGGCGCGAAGACTGCGTTCCGAAAAGCGCTCGAGAAGGACCAGAACGATTTCGAAGCGAACCTGCAACTCGGGCACATCCTGTATGAGCAAAGGGACCTAGATCAGGCGGCGATCTTTCTCGGCAGGGCACTGAAGATCGACCCGCGGTCGATATCCGCCCGTTACGAAATGGCGCTGGTGAAGGTCGCGCAGCGCCGCGACGAGTCGGCGGCGAGCGACTTGGAGAGTATCGCTCGCGAGGTTCCCGCATGGTTGCAGCCGCATGTTGTGCTGGCGACGTTGTACTATCGCTTGAACCGTCCGTCCGACGGATTGCGCGAGCGCGAGATCGTGGCCCGGCTCACAGCGGAGGCTGAGAGCCCGGCGACCGGGGTCAGCGGGAAGCCTCCGTTACCCTGAGCACGCGGTCGGCGGCAACGTGTTCGAGCCGTTGCAGGGTTCCCGAAGGCCACCGGATCTCAACGGACTCCGCCTCGGTATCGGCGCCCAGCCCGAAGTGAACCGGACCAGCGCTGGAGGAAGCGTAACCGGTGCTGGTGGTGGCGTGATTGAATTGCGGGCCGGTCCGTGTCACAACCTTGATTTCCGCGCCGATCCCGTCGCGATTGCTGCGCGTTCCTTCGAGCGCGATCTCGAGCCAGTGGGCCGTATCCGGGCTCCGGTTCATCCAGATCTCGGCATCGGCTCCAATCGCCGTCGCGACGGCGTCGATTCGCCCGTCGCCGTCCAGGTCGCCAAAGGCGCAGCCACGATGCCGCGCGGGCGGATGGGCCGCGAGCCCCGCCTCTTCCGTCAGCGGGACCCACTTGCCGGCGGCGCCAGAGTTTCGAAACACGGTATTGTGCTGTTCGATCTCCTGGTCCGGCAGCAGCCGGAGAGACTCCACGTGGCCCCGGGAAACGAACAGGTCTTTCCAGCCGTCATTGTCGAAATCGAACAGGCCCGGTCCGAAACCGCCCATGCGGCGGCTGGCGGTTCGCATGCCGCTCTCGAAGGTGACCTCTCGAAAGCCGCCCTTGCCGGTGTTGCGGAACAAGGGGAAGGTCTCGCTGTTCAAGGCCACAAACGCGATATCGGGAAATCCGTCGTTATCGAAGTCGCGGAACTCGACTCCCATTCCCGAGATGAAGTTACCGTCTTCGGCAAGCGCCACGCCGGCGGGAAAAGCCACTTCTTCGAATCGGCCCTCGCCCAGGTTGTGGAACAGGAAGTTATATTCTCCATCGTTACTGACGAACAGGTCGGGCCGCCCGTCGCGGTCGTAATCGGCGACCGCCACCCCCATCCCCTTTCCGACGTGCGCGCGGATGCCGGAGCGGGCCGATATGTCGGTGAAGGTCCCATCCCCATTGTTCAGGAATAACTGGTTGGGGAGCCCTTTGTAATACCTTGGATGGCAGTAATCCGACTTACCCTGGAACTCGCAGACCTTCTCGGTTGTGTAATCCCACTGCAGGTAATTCATCACGAACAGGTCCAGCAGGCCGTCGTTGTTCACATCCACCCAAGCCGCGGCGACGGCCCACAAGGGTCCGTATTGGGGATCCGGGCGGTTGAAACCGGCCTTCGCCGTGACGTCGGTAAAGGTTCCATCCCCGTTATTGTGATAGAGGGTGTTGCGGTGCACGCCGGCGACAAACAGGTCGGGGTAGCCATCGTTGTCATAATCTCCCACGGCCACGCCGATGTCATAACCGGCGCCTGCCAGGCCGGCCTGGCGGGTCACATCCGTGAACCGGCCGCCGCCGTCGTTTCGAAACAGGCGGTTGGAGAACCTGGGCGAGTCCTTGCGCAAGGTGGCAATATTCGCGCCATTGGCGAAAAAGATGTCCAGCCGGCCGTCCCGGTTGTAATCGAAGACCGCCACGCCGCCGGCCATCGTGGCCGGGACGTGGCGCACCGGCGTTTCGCCGGTTTCCAGGCGGAACGGAACGGGGCGGAACTCGAACCGGATCGGCGCCTTGACGTTCTGGCCGGTGGATGAGAGGACGCACGCGAGGGCGAAAACCAGCAGGCCGGACCCTTCGGCCCCGGCACGGAAAATCCTGGAAAGACGCATTCGGTAACTGAATTCACCTTCTCGAGAGCCTGGCGGGGCGGCCGGGATGCGGCGCCCCGCCAGGCGGAAGCGGAAAGCTGCTCCGAATGCTCAGAACGAGTACTTCAGAGCCAGCTCGATGGTGCGATGGCCGACCTTGTTGGTCGCATAGCCGAACAATGGGTTCGAAAGTTGGCCGGCCGAGTTGAAGGTCAGGTTCAGGTTGCTATCGGATCCGAAACTGTAAACGGGATGATTCAGGAAATTGAACGCTTCGAAACGGAACTGCAGGTGGTGTTTTTCCTTGAAAGCGAAGGTTTTGAAGAGCGAGACATCGCTGTTGAAGAACCACGGACCGTTCATCTCCGGCTCGACGATCGGGCCGTTGTTGCCGGCCGTCGGAACGGCGAAGCACGACCCGTTGATGTACTGGTGTGCCGCCAGATTACTGTTCGGGTTGCACGTGAGCAAGGGCATCGCCGTGATCGCCGTGGTACCGACGATGGTCCGGTTCGTGACGCCGGAAGGATAGGTTGCGCTGAAGTTCGCGCTGGTGGCGTTCATCTGAAGGTTCACGCCGCTCTGGAGCTGAAGGACGCCGGAGATCTGCCAGCCATTGAGGGCGCCTTTTCCGAGCTGGTTGGTGCGGATCGGATTGCCCAGCGACAGCGAGTAGGCCGCGTTGAAGGATTGACGGCGGTCGAACGGCAGTGGCGAGTAGTTGTTGGCCGTGTTCAGCGGATCGATGGCGGTCCCGCCGAGGCCGTCCCCGCTGAGGAGGCCCATGGTCTTCGAGAACGTGTAATTCAGCATCCAGGTATAGCGCGCGCTGCGGTGGTTGAAGGACATCTGCAGGCTGTTGTAATTGGCGTAAGCGTCGAAGGTTGCGATGCTGAGGTCCGCGTAATACGACATCGGCCGGTACAGGTTGATGTTCACGCTGTTGGCGTTCGCAACCCCGAACAGCGTTCCATACGGGACGGCATTGAGATTGTGGAACCCGCTCTCCACCAGGTGATTGGTTTGACTGCCTACGTAGGCTACCTCAAGGAGCGAGTTGCCCGGGACGCGCTGGGAAATCGTCAGGTTGTACGACCAGGTGACGGGTTCATTATCGTCGGTCCGGTTGGTTAGAACCTGAGTGGACCCGAAAGTGCTGTGCACCGGTGTATTCATCGCGTCGATGGCCGACAGAGTCATGGGACTGGGTATGGAGTAGGTGTAAGCTCCGGTGGGCGCACTAAGGCCATTGGTGGTCTGCGGGGTGTGGTACCGGAAACCTCCAATGCCCCCGCGCATAATGGTCTTCCCTGTGCCCAGGAGGTCCCAAGCCATGCCGAAGCGGGGTGCGAAAAACATGGCCCGCGTCTGATAACCGGCCATGGGAACGCTGGAATCCAACTTGTTCCAGGTAAGCCCAGGCAGGTAAGCGGCGGTGTTGCTGGTATAAGTGGCGGGATTCCAGACGGCGAAACCGGTCCCGGCGCGGTCGTACCACTGGCCGAAATGCTCGAACCGCATGCCGTAATCGAAGCTCAGGCGGCGCGTGACCTTCCACGTGTCCTGCGCGTAGAACTCGAACAGCTTATACGCCTCTCCGTAGACCGGGTTGAAATTGGCCTGCGAGAAGCTGTTCGCGCGGCCCAGCAGCAGATCGGCGTAGGCATTGCCGGAGGTGTTTGGGTTCGAAACGTCAAACGTAAGCGCGCCCTGCGATGCGCTGCTGGCCGGCTGGATGTTGTTGACATACTCGCCGTAGAATCCAGCCTTTGCCGTGTGCGTGCCCCACGCCTTGGCGACGTTGTCGCCGATGGTCCCCAGGTGCTTGATGGCATAGAGGTTGTTGTTACCCGTCTCGAAGCCGCCGGTGTTGGCAATCTGCGCTGTTTGCTGGTTGCTGGAGGTGATATTGGGGAATAGGAGTTGGGGCGTGTGGAAGACGCCCTGGTAGGGATATCCGATCTTGGTCGGACTGACCGCGGCCAAGTCCGCATAGGTATTGTTGAAATCGATGTAAGTGAAGGAGAACACGAACTCGTTGGTCAGCGTCGGTGTAAAGACATGGGTCAGGTTCAGGGCAACCGACTCCGATTTATTCGGGGAGTTGATTTGGGACGGATATGGCACCACGTTATTCGCCAGCGTGGTACTCGAACGCCACAACTGCACCAGGAATTTCTGAACCTCTTCCTGGAGGTTGTAGCGGACGAACAACTTGGTGTTGTCGCTGATGGAGTAGTCGGCGCGGGTCAGCCACTGCCATCCGTTCTGGTTGAATGTGGGCCGGGCAACGTAGTTATACCCGCCGGTGGTGGACGGGTTGGCATTGGGCCCCGGATACTCGTTCATGAGCACGGAGCCGCCCGTGTCCCACTGGCTCTTCGGAATTATGCCCCCGGGGAACTGCGCGTTGCTCACGGGCTGGGGATTGCCCGGCACCAGTCCCGCCGGTCCGAGGGTTGCAATCGAGGCGGCGGAATAGTCGCCACCGCGCATAGCCGCCGTAGGAACCGAGGCCTGGAGCTGGCCGACATCGATGGTCTGGTAGAAATACTCATAGCCGGTGAAAAAGAAGAGCTTGTCGCGGTTCTTGTTGAAGCGCGTGCCGGGAATGAGGACCGGGCCGCCGAGATTCACGCCGGGATAGAGAAACCGGTCAGGGGGCTTCGGCAGGCCGCTTTTGTTGTCGATCCAGTCTCCGGACATCATGGAGGAATCGCGCGCGGAGATATGCACGCCGCCATGGAACTCGGTGCCGCCAGACTTCGAGATGGTAGTGATGACCACGGGACCCTTGGGGTTTTCCGCGCTGAAGTTCGCCGTCATGACCTTCATTTCCTGGATCAGGTCGGGATGGGGATTAATCGGCGTGGCGCAGTTGCAGCCCGGATCGGAGACGTGGGCGCCGTCGGAAACGATGTCGGTTGCCTTGGTGGAGGTGCCATTGGGAGAGAAGTAGCCGAGGGCACTTTGGTGGCCGGAATCCCCGTTGCCGTTGATGCCAATGACGTGGCCATCAAACCCGGGCCGGTTGACGACGCCATTGCCGCTTTGCGCCACGCCCGGCAGGATCTTGAGAAACTCGGCGGCACTGGCCCCCACGACGGCAATGTTCTGCTGCACGTCGGCGTTCAGGGTCTGCGCCTTTTCGCCCGAGTCGATGGGGGTTATGGTTCCGCCGGTAGTTTCGACCTCCACGGTCTGCGTAATCGCGCCGACCTGCATGGCGACGTCCACGTTACGGCGGTCGGAGCCGTTGAAGGCAACGCCCTTCTGCTCATATTTCTGGAATCCCTGCGCTTCGACGCCCAGTCTGTAGGAGCCGGCCAAAACAGCGGGGAAAGAGTAATACCCGTCGGAATTCGTGACGGTTCTGCGAACGTCGCCCGACAGCTCGTTCGTCAGCATGACGTTGGCATTGGGAACCACGCCGCCGGAAGCGTCGGCGACGGTCCCCGTCAGGGTAGCGGTGACCCCCTGGCCGAAACCCGGTGGCACCGTGATGAATAGAAGCAACAATGCCAGACAGAGAAAGCGAGACCAATAGCGTACTATGTCCATGTTCTGCCCCTTTCGTAAGGTCGAGCCAATCCCCGGGAGTGAGCGGTTCACACCCCAGGAATACCCCCTACCTTGCGTCTGGCGGAAGCCACACGTCGGCAGGGGACGCCTCACGCCGGCCTGACCTCTGACGTGTCAGTGTAAGGGCGCAAATATATCCCGGCAAGCGGCAAGACGCGACATCGCCCCTTTGTCTGGTCGTGCCACATGTAACGTTTCAGATGGAACGCCCTTCGTACGGTAGTTTACTTTCTCCTCGGGAGGCCTGAGCGTCAGTGGGCTGTTGCCAAACCCGGAGGAGGTGGAGCTGGCCGCTTCCCAGACCAGCGAAGCCGGCCGGGATGAACGAATGAAGGAAAAGGGACACCAAGGAGGCGGCTGGGTGTATAATCAAAGGCGGCCAGGAAGACAAAATGGAAATCCTGGCACTTAGCCCTTGGGGGAAGGCGTGCAGAGACTGGACCAAGGGTCGCTCCCGCAGCCGATTGACTTGGGGTCCGGTCGGCGACTTGATTCTTGGAAAGAAATTGCCCAATTTCTGAACCGCGACGTCCGCACGGTGCAGCGTTGGGAGCGAACGGGTGGGTTGCCCGTTCACCGGCGGCTCCAGGAAGGGAAGAAGAGGGGCCCGATATACGCCTATGAGGGCGAGGTGGGGCGCTGGTTGTCTTCGGGCCCGCCGGCCTCCTCTTCTCAGCCCACCGAGGCAGGGAGACGGCGAGTACCGCTGGTCGCGGCAGCGCTTGGCGCCTTGCTGGTCTGTGGCGCCATCATATCGTTTGTATCGCTCCGCAACCGTTCAGCTTCGCCGTTCCGTGTGGTTCAGGTCACCGACTATCCCGGGGCGGAGACGCATCCGGCCTTCTCGCCTGACGGCAAGCGGTTGGCGTTTTCGTGGAATGGCAAGACCCAGGACAACTTCGACATATATACAAAGGTCTTCGACACGGGCGCGCTTCAACGCCTGACCTCCGACCCGGCGGCGGATTCCGAGCCAGCGTGGTCTCCCGACGGCCGCTTCATCGCATTTGTCCGCTCCTCGCGTGGAAGAGCGAAGGCGGATATAATGATCGTGCCTGCTCAGGGGGGCGCGGAACATAAGGTCGCCGAGTTTTATGCGCGTCTCGCGTGGGAGCCGAAACTGCCGGCCCTCTCCTGGACCGCGGACAGCCGGTGGCTGGTCGTGCCGCGGACTCCGGCGCCAAATGCCCCCTCGTCACTGGCCCTGGTCTCGGTAGATACGCCCGAGACCCGGCTTCTGACCGGCTCCACGGCCGAATCCACGACCGACTGCTGCCCGGCGGTCTCTCCCGATGGCCGCACGCTTGCCTTCCTGCGCGTCTCGAAGACAGAGATTCCAAACATTTACCTGTTGTCTCTGACAGAGGATTACAAGCCGCACGGCGAAGCCAGGCAACTCACCTCGGAGACCCACGGAGCGTGGGACCCCATGTGGACCGGCAGCGGGCGGGAACTCCTGTATCGCGCCAGCCGCCAAGAAACATGGATGTTTTGGCGAATCCAGCGGGATGGATTGAGGCCGCCGCAACCGGTAGGGTCCCTGGGGCCGATCGGCACCCATTGGACGATCTCCCGGCAAGGCGACCGCCTCGCTTTCCAGTCCAACTCTCTGCAGACGGAGATCTGGCGTCTTGATCTCAAGGACGCCAACAACCAAAAACGCGTCATCTCTTCCGGCACACTGAACTTTGAGCCACAGTACAGTCCCGACGGAAAACGGATCGCATTTGTTTCGGCTCAGCCTGGTGGTCTCCAGATCCGCATCTCGGACAGCGATGGCGCCAATCCGGTCAAACTTGCGACAGCCTCCGGACGGGACGCGGTGCCCGCGAGTTGGTCGCCGGATGGGCGCCAAATCGTTTTCGAATGCCAGAGAGGCGGGGACCACGACATCTGCATGATTCCCTCCGGTGGCGGCGAAATCCGAAGCATGGGCAAACCTCCGGCGCAGTACCTTCTTCCGAGCTGGTCTCACGATGGAAGGTGGATCTACGTGACGTCCGACCGGTCCGGTTCCTTTCAGGTTTGGAAGGTTCCCGCCGACGGAAACGAAGCCGGGGCAGTGCAACTGACAAACAGCGGAGGCTTCGGCCCGGTGGAATCGCCGGACGGCTCAGTGGTCTACTATGCCAAGGGGCTGTTCTCGGACGCCCTTTGGCGCGTGTCTGCCGCCGGGGGCAAGGAGGCCCCGGTGGGCGCCCTCAGGATCCTGGGACGGCCGCATAGCTTCGCGGTCACAGCGCAGGGTATCTATTACGCCTCCTCCTCGAACCCTGAACAGTACTTCGAGGTCTTTTTGCACCGGTTCGCGACTGGAAGCTCCGAACGGATCGCCCACATCGATAAGAGGCTCGGAGATGGCCTGAGCGTTTCCCCGGATGGGCGCTGGCTGCTATTTCCGGCATTCGAGGACCAGTTCGGCGACCTCTACGTGGTGGAGAACTTCCGCTGAGGCTGGGACCATGGGCTCCGGCAGCCAGCCGCAGTCGTCGAGATTCTCGATGTCCCGTTGGATCTTTCAGCCAGGCACGACACGGCACGAGACGACAGACGCCTGGTTCCCACTCCCAGTGTCACTTCTTGCCGCTTTACACGCGTAGACTGCACGTTTAAGATCCTATTCTGGACGTTAATGCGTGGGCGTCCCTGAAGTGTGGACCGTGCTCCTAGTGACTTGCCGGCGCCCAATTTGTCAGATCGAGGCCGAGCCTGAGTGCCGGAGATGACCGTCCGTCCCCAGGCTAATTGGAAATTCGTTTGCGTGGAGGCTTGCTTCCTCCGCGTTGGGAAATGAAAGGGGGCTTGAATATGAAACTGCATTCTCAGACTCTCAGCCTGGGGTGTGCCGCTGCGATGCTGGTATGCATGGCAGCGTTTGCGTTGACGGCACGTGCCCAGACCTTCTTCGGGTCGATCGTGGGCACGGCTACGGATTCCTCCGGCGCCGTCGTGCCCGGAGCCGCGGCGACCCTGACCAATACCGGAACCTCCGAAGAGCGGACCACCCGAACGGATGCATCCGGCAACTACTCTTTTGTGAGCCTGCGTCCAGGCACTTACGGCATCACGGTTCAAGCGGCGGGGTTCAAGCGTGTCACGCGCCAGCCGATCACCGTGGCGGTGGAGAGTGTGGTGCGAATCGACGCTTCTCTAGAGGTGGGCGAAGCCACCCAAGCGGTTGAGGTTCGGGCGGAAACTCCGTTGTTGCAGACCCAGACCTCGACCCTCGGCCAAGTCGTCGAACACCGGCAGGTTCAGGATCTGCCCTTGAACGGGCGGAACGTGTTGAATCTGGCCGCGCTGGTACCAGGCGTGGTGCAGCAAGGCTCGGCCGGCGGGAACCCGGTGACCAACAGCCTTAACTCCTGGGGTAACTATCAGATCGGAGGCGGCGCGGCGAACCAGAGCGCCGCGTATATCGACGGCGTCCCGATCAATATCAGCTACTGTCAGATGATGGCCCTCATCCCGACGCAGGACGCCATCCAGGAATTTCACGTGGAGACGAATAACATCAGCCCGGAATTCGGCCGCTCCGCAGGCGGGGTCCTGAATATGTCCACGAAGTCTGGCACCAACGAGTACCACGGCGATCTGTATGAGTACCTGCGGAACACGGATCTGAATGCCAACAATTTCTTCAATAACCGGGCCGGTCTCCGCCGGCCGGAATGGGTCCAGAACCAATTCGGCGCGACGCTTGGCGGCCCAATCAGAAAAGACAAGACCTTCTTCTTTCTAAGCTGGGAAAATTTCGATCTGCGCCAGGCGTTTTCGACTCTGACCACCGTGCCGACCCCGCAGATGCTTATGGGCGACTTCTCCCAGAAGGGCGTCCCGACGATCTTCGACCCGTTGACAACCTGCGGAACGAGTGGCAATTCGGCGTGTCCCACGGACGCCAGCGGGAACCCGGTTTATACCCGCCAGCCATTTGCCGGCAACGTCATCCCCGCCACCCGGCTGAACCAGGCAGCCGGCAATCTGGCCTCGATGCTGTGGCCGGCGGCCACCAATCCCACGGCCGTGGTCAACAATTTTCAGATCAACTACCCTGGATCGTACGTCTACAACCAGTACACGGCGCGTTTCGATCACAAACTCGGAAGCAAGCAACAGATCTTCGGCCGGTACACGTACTGGCACTTCCCGCCATCGCCCACCAACCCCCTGATGAATGTGACCGGAAGGGCCAAGGTTTTCTCCACCCACCAGGCGGTGCTGGGCGACACGATTCTGGTCGGCCCGACGACGGTGGTGGACCTGCGGCTGTCGTTCTTGCGGTTTCCGGAAGGCGCCACGCCGTATAGCTGCTGCAACTTCCAATACTCGAAGATCGGTCCCGGGTGGGCCGCGTACCAGGGGCAGGCGCAGTTCTCCGAGTTGCCGATGCCCAACGTGGTGGGGATGTACAACTTGAGCGGGGTTCCCTTCGTTTCCGAGACGGACAACAGCTACAACCTGTCGGGATCGCTGACCAAGGTGGTCGGACGCCACACGCTGAAGTTCGGGGGCGAGGCGCGGCGCATCGAGTGGTCGTACTTCCAGAGCAACACGGTTGGCGGCACGTTCACGGCCGATTCCGGCTTTACCTCGCAGCTTCCGCTGGTTGGCTCGGGGCCGGGCTCGCCAGCCACTACCGGCTACGGGTTCGCTTCCTGGATGCTCGGCTTCCCCTCCGCCGGAAGCGCGCAGGAACCGGTGCTCTCCTTCGCCACGCTTTACTATGCCGGTCTTTACGCCAACGACTCGTTCCGTGTGACCAACAAGCTGACCCTCAACCTGGGATTGCGCTGGGAGCAGCCCGGTTCGTTCCATGAGCGGCATGACAGTATGACCACTTTCGCTTTGAACCTGCCGCAGACGGCCCTGTCGCAAGCCACGGGGCTGAACAACCTGCAAGGCGGTCTCGCCCTGGTAAACTCCCCGCAGTATTCGAGCCGCGACTGGCAGATTCTCCATTGGAAGCTGTTCTCACCACGGGTCGGTTTCGCCTACAACCCCGCTGCCAACTGGGTAGTGCGCGGCGGATATGGAATCCTGTTCCTGCCGAACACCTCCGCGTTCGCCCTCGGGCCCTACAATGTACCCGTAAACATGTCGACCACCACGATGGTGACATCGCTCGACGGAGGGCTCACGCCTTACCTTGCGACGACGTTGAGCAAACCATTTCAGAACGGCTTGGTAGCGCCGCCGGGCCACAATCAGGCCTATGTGAACAGCCTGGTCGGGCAGGGGGTCGATTCGCCCTTGCCGGATCAGCCGGCCGCATACGCTCAGCAGTGGAACCTGGACGTCCAACGGCAGTTTGGCGAGGGCCTGATGATCGATGTGGGCTATGCCGGGGCGAGAGGCGTGCATCTCCCCTTGTACTCGGTGAACCTCGATCAACTGCCCGATCAGTATGACACCATGGGCAGTGCACTGTTGACGCAGGTCAAGAACCCGTTTTATGGGGTGCTGCCGTCAAACGTCGGGGCGCTGGGCCAGCCCACGGTCATGCAGGGTTATCTCTTGAAGCCCTATCCTCAGTACCTCTACATGAGCGCGCTGGGACCGACCGCCGGCGATTCCTATTACCACGCGCTGCAGGTGAAAATTCAGAAGCGCCTCGCCAGCGGCGTATTGCTCATCTCGTACGCCCACTCGAAGCTCACCGGGACGACGGATACGCTGACCCCCTGGAATGAAACCAACAGCAAAGCCGTCGGCGGTGGGAATGGGGTTCAGGACAACGACAACATCGCGGGCGAGAAATCGCTAGGAAGCTTCGACGTGCCGAATCGCCTGGTGATCAGCTACGTGTATCAACTGCCATTCGGCAAAGGCCAGAAGTTCCTGAGCGGCACGCAGGGAGTCGCCGGGAAGGCCGTTTCCGGCTGGAGCCTCAACGGCATCACTTCGTTCCAGTCGGGCTTCCCGCTGGGGCTGACCACTGCCAGCCCGAACACGCTGGCGAACTATTTCGCGGTCGGCAACGCGGGTCCCGGGACTGGAGCCGGAGTGACCCGGCCGAACTACGTCGGAGGCTGCGACCCGGTGCTCTCCGGCGCGGCGCAGTCGAGGATCTCGCAATGGTTCAACACGGCATGCTACGTGGCGCCTGGAGCTTTCTCGTGGGGCAATGAGCCGCGTGTAGACCCGGCTATGCGCGCCGCTGGCATTAACAACTTCGACCTGGCCGTCAGCAAGCGCACGCAACTCGCGGAACGCTTCAATCTGGAGTTCCGCGGCGAGTTCTTCAATCTGTTCAACCGCGTGCAGTTCGGCGTGCCGACGACGCAGCTCGGCTCGGCGCAGTTCGGCATGGTGACGTCTCAACAGAACCAGCCCCGGTGCGTGCAGTTTGGTCTCCGTCTGGAGTTCTGAGGCGGAAACCGCCAGCGGTTACCGATTGGCGGCTACAGGGGTGTCTGCATTACCGGGAAGCAGGCGCCCCGACTCCCGAAGCCGGAGGGCGTAGCGTCGTAAGGAATGCGGCGGTCATCCGCCTGGAATAGCCATGTGCTGAAAGGAATCATATGAGTACCGAGAATTCGACAAGACGACAATTCGTGAAGACCTCTCTGGCGGCCGCTTCCCTGGCAGGCGTGGCCGCGGCCCAGAACGACCGGCCCAAGATCATCGACGCCTGGGGACATGTCTCGCTGCCGCGATTCATGAGCGCCGAGGAGTACATAGCGCTTCTTGACGCCAACGGCGCGGAAGCGGCGATTGTAGGGACCGCCGCTACCTGCCCCGACCTGCGGGAGTTGTCCCGCGCCGCGGTGCAGTTCCCGGATCGTTTCCGGACGATCGGCATGCCTATGGGCGGCTCGTCCGCGGAAAGGATCGCGTGCATGACCGCGCAGATGGAGTGCGGATTCAGCGGCATACGGCTGCAAGCGGAACTGATCGCCAAGGAGCCGGAGTTGCTGGATGTGGTCGGCAAAGCGGGGGGCACTCCTTATCTGGAAGGAAGCGAGGGGTATAGCGTCGGGGCCCGTCATTTGCTGGGATTTCTGGACCGCTACCCAAACTGCATCGTGTGCGGCACCCACTTCGCGGGACCTACCGACCCGGCGATATTTTCAAAACAGGAATTAGTGGGGCGTTTGTTTCGGCATCCCCGTTTCCTGGTGATCTTCTCGCGGCAGGGTTACATGGATCAGGAGCCGCTCAAAGTCTGGACCCGGGCCCTGGTGGAATTGACCGGCTGGGACAGGGTCATGTACGGCAGCGAGTTCCCGGTGGCGCTCTGGCGCGACGAAACCTTCCACTCCACACAGGGATGGATCGACGCCGCCGGTCTTAAGCCCACACCGGCGGAGAGGGCGAAATTCTTTCACGAAAATGCGCAGCGGCACTTTTTCCAGAAACGCCGCCCAGCTCGCATTATCGACGCGAAATGGGAACGCACCGATTGGAAGACGGACTCTCCGGTCTGGCTGTTTCAAAAGAAAGGCGTCGATCTGCCGGAGGCGAGCCACCGTAAGATTCTTCTGGCGTATCTGGCCAAGGGCGGCGACACCCGTGTTGGCAGTTACCGCGACTTTGTGACAGAGTTATGTATCGAGATGGCCAACAAGCTGTGACGGATCCCGAGGAGGAGAGATGACGGCAGATTGCGGAATATCAGTACGGCGAAGGACGTTCGTGGGTGCGGTTTTCGGAGGCCTGGGAATCACGGGACTCAGCGCCAGGCCACCCAAGCCCAAGGTTGGCGGCACGCCCATGCGGGCGTTCGGCAAGACCGGCGTGGAGCTTACGGTGATCGGCCATGCCGGGGCGCGTTTGGCCTTACTCCGGACCAAAGAGCGGGCACGGGTCCAGGTGAAGCACGCTTACGATCTCGGGCTGAACTACTTCGATTGCGCGCACGCCTACTGGGATGGGCATTCCGAAGAAGTTTACGGCGATGTCCTTTCGAGCGTCCGCAAGGAACTGTTTATCACCACCAAGACCACGAAGCGGACCAGGCGGGAAGCGGAGCAAGAACTGCACCTCTCGCTGACGGCCATGAAGACGGATTACCTCGATCTGTGGCAAATGCACGGGCTCGAGAAGCAGAGTGAAATCGACACGATTTTCGGCCCTGGCGGAGCGATCGAGGCCTTCGAGGCCGCCAGGAAGGCCGGCAAGTGCCGCTTCTTTGGCTTCACCGGCCATTACGATCCCAAGATCCACGTGGCCATGCTCCAGGCTTACGACAAATGGGATTCGATCCTGATGCCGCTTCACGCCGCCGACCACGCTTATTTGAGCTTCGAAAAGAACGCGCTGCCGGCGGCGGTGGAACGCGGGATCGGCATCCAGGGAATCAAAACTTTCGGGAACGCCTTCTTGCTTCGCGTGTTGAATGCCGAAGAGTGCCTGAGCTATGTGCTGAGCCTCCCCATTTCCTGCACGCCGGTGGGCTGCAGCACCAACGGCCAGTTGGACGACGACGTCAGGTTCGCCGAGCGATTCAAGCCCCTCACCGCCGGGGAGATGGAGGAGTTGCGAACCCGGGCCGTGACCGCCGGACCGGGCGGTGTGAAAGGTCCGGCTCTCGAGTACTGGAAGCGGACTGCGGAAGCGTAGGTCCGAGACCGCGTGACGTGGCGCTCTCGCGAGGAACCACTCCCTTGCGGTCGCAGCTCCGTTCGGAGCCGCGACCGTCAGCGAGGGGTGTGGCGGTGGCGCCGAGTCTCGGGGTCGCGGTCGTTTTCGACTAGAAAAGCAGCTTCAGGGCGAGCTGAATGTTCCGCGGAAGGCCCGCGCTGCTGATCACTCCGAAGTTGGACGCACCGAAGCCCGTCGCGGGGAGAGCGAACGGCGCGGTGTTGGTGATGTTGAATCCCTCGGCCCGGAACTGAAGCCGCATGTCTTCCTTTATGGTGAACTCGCGGTGAATCGCCAGGTCGAGAGATCTCCGGCCGGGCCCGTGCACCACGTTTCGACCCAGGTTGCCGTACGTGTACAAAGGCTGCAAGGCGAAGGCCGCGGTATTGAACCACTCGGACGCGCTTTGCTGGAAGCCCGTGTAGGGGCTGCCGACCGCATTCGGGCGATCGCTGCCGCCGGTGTTCGAGCGGGCGGAGCTATTCGTAATATCAACCGGTATGCCGTTGCTCAGCACAATGATGCCGTTGATGCCCGAATCCTTCGCCAGGATGGACGCAAAGCCCTTGGCGCCTTTGGCGAACGGCAACGAATAGTCTGTAAGGAACGTGAACCGCTGGCGCAAATCCAGAATCGAGTTGCCCCGTTCGGCTTGACGGTTGTCCGGTAGCGCTGTCGCACCGGTGCCCGCCGATCCCGATGCGTTGTCGATGCTGTGGGCGTAAGTGTAAGTAGCAAGGACACTAAGCCCGCTCTGGAACCTGCGCTCCAGCGTCGTTTGCAGGCCCTGGTAGAGTGAGTTGTACCAGGGACCACAAATCGCGATGGTAGATGCATTGGGGAAGACACTGTAATACGGCCGCCGTTGCTGAACGGCGCCGGGCCCCGGAGCCGGTATGTTGAAGCTGGTACAGCCGTTGAAGAGATATTGCCGGCGCCCTAAACCTCCGACGTAGGCGGCCGTAGCAACAAAGCCGTGTCCAATTTCGTGCTGCAATGTGAGGTTGTATTGCTGCACGTAGGGTAGCTTCCCGCTGGTCGAAATCCCAATCAGGCCGCCGGTTGGGTTGAGGGGGTCGGCGGCCACGGGCGTCGGCAAACCATCCGAAAGCCGGTTCAGTGGCGTCAGGTTCGTCGCCGTCGCGCTGTACAAACTGACAAACGGCGGGTTGCGCATAGCCATGTTGCTGGCGAGCATATTCGGATTGAAGCTGATACCGTAGCCGCCGCGCAGCACGGTTCCCTTCGCAAGCGTCGCAGCGAATCCAAAGCGTGGCGAGAAGTCCCGATGGTCCGGTTTGACGCCGGCCGAGGCAGAGGCGCCGTTTTGGCCGGGGATAATGATTTTGCCCTGCACCAGGTCTATGTTGGAAATGCGGCCGGCGACTTCCGTGGTCGGGCCGAAGTAGTCCCAGCGCACACCCGCGTTCAGCGTCAGCCAGCGGTTCACCCGCCAGTCGTCCTGAATATACACATCCGACTCCCAGTTTCGCAGTCCCGGCCAAACCAGGAACTTGCTGCGAGTTGTGGACGCAGGATAGCCCAGGAGGAACGAAGCGACCCCATTGCCGCTTCCCGAGACGGCTCCCGAGGGGTCGTTGGTGAGGTTCGCATCGAAATTGAATTGTCCCTTGGACGTTGCGCTCTGGAAAACGGTCGTTTGGCGGCGCCGGATGTCGGCCCCCATCTTGATACTGTGAGCCCCGCGGATGTAGCTGACGCTCCCGGTTTCCTGGAACATGTTGTCGAGCGTGTCCAGAGGAACATAGGTCGCGTCACCCATGGTGGTCAGACCGGAGACGGACATAATCGAAAGGCCGGAGCTGTCGTTGTCGATGTTCACCCCCTTGAGACCTTCCTGTTGGGACGCCTTGGTGCCGTAGTTTTGCGGAAGGGAGTAGATGTAATACCGGGCAAAGCCGCTCTTCAACTCCATCACCATGCTCGGCGAGAAAACGTGGGCATAGTTCAACTGAGCGCTCTGCGCCCGCTGGGAAGCCGTGCCGGCGCGCCCCGGCGTTGCGCTGTCACAGACGGGACTGATGCCATTGGCGGCCGTGGGACAACCCGGGGGGATCACCGTCGTGGTGTTGTTCAAGGAATAACGGGCAAAGAGCGTGTTGGAATCCGAGAGCCTGTAATCGCCCCGCGCATCCATGGTGTCGTTATTCTGGGTCTTCATCGGCAGGTAACCATAGTTGTTTGCCAGCCCGCTTTTCGTGGGCACCGGCCACAAGGAGATCAAATTCACCGCCACCGGATCCATCTGGCTGAGCGGGATCTGGTCGTTCGGGAAGCGGGTGCGGGTGGATACGCCGGCGGGATTGGTCGTCGTACTGAGCGGGTCGAAGATCGGGGCTACGCCCGCGAAGTTTCCCGCCCGTTCGGCGGCCGTCGGCAGGCTGTCCGTATACGTTTGCCCCTGATGCATGCGGAAGCCCTCGTAGTCCCCGAAGAAGAACAGCTTGTTCTTCAGGACCGGGCCGCCCATGCTGCCGCCGAACTGGTTCTGTTTGTACGCCGGCCTCTTGGCGGCAAAAAAGTTCCGCGCGTCCAGCTTCTCATTCCGCAGAAACTCAAACAGCGAGCCGTGGTATTGGTTGGTGCCGGACTTGGTGATGAAATTGATCACGCCTCCCGCCGTCCTCCCGTATTCCGCGGAGTAGAGACTGGTTTGCACCTTCATCTCCTGCAAGGCGTCGATCGACGGTTTGACCAGCACGGTGCCGATCGACCGCTCATTGTCGTCCATCCCATCGATCAGGAAGTTGTTATAGCTGGTGGGTTGACCGTTCACCGTGACGGCGGACGTCTGGCGGCGGTCATCCGGGCGGGTACCGCTCGGCAATCCGTTGGGGTCGCCTTCGGAGGCGCCAGCGGTCAGTTGCGTCAGAACCACGAAGTTGCGCCCGTTCAGCGGGAGGTTCTGCATGGCGTTGTTCGTGATCAGATTGCTCACCGACGAACTGTCCGCTTGCAGGGCCGGAGAACTGGCCGTGACCTCAACCGATTGCTCCAGACCGCCCACTTCGAGCTGAATGTTCTGGCGCAGCCGGTCGCCTATAGCGAGCGTGACTTCCGAGACAGTCAACGTCTTGAAGCCGGTAGCGACCGCTTTGATGCTGTAGCGCCCGACCGGGAGCAAAGTCACCACATAGTTTCCAGCATTATCGCTGGTGGCGGAGTAGTTCCCGCCCGTGTCGAGGCTGTGAACTGTGATCTTCACCGACGGCAGGACGGCGCCTGATGCGTCAGTAACCGTGCCGAGAACATCGGCGGTGGTTTGCTGGGCCCAGGCGACGGAACCCAAAAGAAGCAGCACGAGACCGAGTATTGCCAAACCGGCACGGTTCGGTAGTTGTTGGAAGTACTGGGAGGGGTAAAAACGCGGCATAAACTCATCCTTTCTTGTCTTAAGCACACTCTCAACGAAGATTCGTCGCTGTCCCGTTAACCGGAATATTTATTCTCACCAGGTGGTTACAATAATACACCCAATGGCCCACTTTTGGTTTTTTTGTTCCATTCCGAGCTATTCTGACAGGCCGCGAATTGCCGTTCCCGCCACCTCCGGGCGAGCGAAAACGGATGCGGCCTCATAATTTGGCGCATCTGTTCCGCCTGCTGGTTCAATGCACCGCCCTCCAGAGCGCATCTTCCGGCCGCTCGAGAACCACGGCCCAAGCCTCGGCGGCGCAGGGAAATCAGCGTGGGGAAGGTAATTCTAACATTCAGTCTGCCGCTTTAAAGCGGCAGAAGACGACACCGGGCGTTGCACCAGCCGTTTGTCGTGTTATGTCGTGTCCGGCTGCGAGCTTTCCGTTGACGGCGCTGGTGGGCCGCGACGATTGTTGAGTATTTCAGCAGGTCCGAAAAAGAACGCCCATAATACGGTTCTGGTGGCAATTGACTCAGGTCAAGGGTGCGTACTGTGACTCCGTGCCGTACAGCCCCAAAGGCCGGCGCTCTCTTGATCTCTTTACTCTTGACTCAAGGGACCGAACGGCGTATGATCTACTGGGTTGCGGTGCCCATCATGTAGACCGGTGGATCGAAGGCTGGTTCACAAGGTCGTAGCTACCGCGATGTCGTGTGGCAAGTCTTGTCTCGTGACACTCTATTTGGCCTGCATCCCGCTTCCTGTCCTAGTCGCGCAGAGCGTCAAAGGCGATGGAGAATCTGGGCGAAGGATAGGGAGACGCAGTAAATCTCGGACAGGAGCGTAATCTCTGATGAATCGCCGTCAATTTCTTCTCTCCGCCGGCGCGGGGGGTTGCTTGTTCGCCCCGCCCTTGGAGCGGGCCGCCGCGGCGGCCCGCAAGAAAGTCAAGATCACGGATGTCAAATGCATGATCGTCCGGGGCACGTGGGACTGGAATCTGATCAAGGTGGAAACCGATTCCGGCCTGTACGGCATCGGGGAGGCCTACTGGGGATGGGGCGTCAAAGACGTGGTCCTGAACAAGATGAAGGGCATCGTGGTGGGCGAGGACCCGCTCAACGTGGACAAGCTGTATACCAAGATGCTGATGCAGAGCGCGGGCGCCGGCGCCATCGCGGGCGTGACGGTCTCGGCCGCCAGCGGCATTGAGATCGCGCTCTGGGACCTTTGCGGGCGCATTCTCGAAACGCCCGTCTGCAACCTCTTGGGCGGCCGTTTCCGCGACCGCATCCGCTTCTATCGCACGACACAGGCGGTGCGCAACGTGGAAGACCCGGCGGCGTGGCGCGATCTGGTGGCCACGACCCGGGCCGAAAAGTGGAGCTGGACGGCCTACAAGTTCCAGGGCGACGGGATCCCGCCCAGGGCCGACCCGCAGTACAAGGAGCCCGGGCACGACCCCTACGCCCGCAACCTCACCACCAAGGACTACCGCCGTATCGTGACGGCCATGGAGACGGTGAGGGAAGCGCTGGGACCCGATGCCGACTTCGCCGTCGAATGCCACTGGCGCTACGATACGGAAGACGTGATCCGACTGGGAAAGGAACTGGAGGCGGTACGGCCCATGTGGCTGGAAGACCCGGTTCCGCCGGATAACGCCGAGGCCTTGGCGCGCGTGACCCGTGCCATCAACGTACCGGTCTGCACGGGCGAGAACCTTTACGGGCGGCAGGGCTTCCGCCGGCTGATCGAGCTCCAGGCGTGCTCCGGCGTGCACATCGATGTTCCCAAATCCGGCGGCCTGCTGGAATCGAAGAAGATCTCCGACCTGGCGGAGATGTACTACATCTGGACGGCGTGCCACAACCCCGCCAGCCCGGTGGGAACGGTCGCGTCGTGCCACGCCGCCGCGGCCATGCGCGAGTTCCGCATTCATGAACTGGCCAACTGGGTGGACTGGTGGCCGGACTTGGTGGTGCGCGAGGGTCCATTCTGGCAGAACGGCTATTTCACGATTCAGGACAAGCCTGGCTATGGGATCGAGCTGAACCCCGACGTCGCCAAGGCGCACCTGGCGCCCGGCGAAACCTGGTGGGGATGAGCCCGGAGGTTCGACACATGAAGAAGAAAGTCCTGACCAGTTCCAAAGCGGCGTTGCCAATCGGGCCCTACTCGCAGGGGATCCAGGTTGGAAATTTCATTTTTGTGGCCGGCGAAAAGGGAATTGATCCTAAGACGGGCAAGGTTGTCCCGGGCGGAATCATGGCCGAGACGCGGCAGACGTTTGAGAATATCAAGGCTATCCTTGAGCAAGCTGGCGCCACGCTGGACGATGCCGTGTCCTCGACGGTCCATATGACCGATTTGAAGGAATTCGCGGACATGAACAAGGTCTACGCCGAGTACTTCCACGACGCGCCCCCCGGCCGCACCACGGTCGAGGTGGCTGCGTTACCTGGTGGCGCGCACATAGAGATCACGATAGTGGCGGCGGTGTAGGCGGCCGCGTCTTCCACCTGCGGTGGATCCACAGCCACTGGTCGGGGTACTCCCGGATGGCGTCCTCGATGCGTTTCTGCACGGCCTGTGTATCGCGCGTCACGTCGCCCGTCATGGGAACCGGCGGGTAGAACCGCAGGACATACCGGCGCTCGCTTTCCGACCAGAGCGCAAATCCGGGGATGACGGCCGCTCCGCTGTGCGCCGCCAGTTTCGCTAAGCCCGTGCTGGCGCAGGCCGGCACGCCGAAGAAATCGACGAAGACGCCAGAGTCGAGCGATGCGTTCTGGTCGGCCAGGATGCCGACCGCCTGGTTCGCCGCCAGCGCTTTCAGAATGGCGCGCGCGAAGTCCTTCTTGAAAATCGGACGGTTGCCGGAGAGCGCCCGGCGGCGCTCCACCAGCGCGTCGATGAGAGGGTTGTCGAGGGGCCGCACCACCACGTTCATGGGGGCCGCCAGCAGCGCGTGCGCGTAAGCGCTCAGCTCCCAGTTGCCCAGGTGGGCGGTCGCGATGAGCACGCCGCGGCCGCGGCTCAAGGCTTCCTCGTAATGCTCGTAGCCCTCGTAGCGGATCCATTCGGCGACGTTAACAAGACCGGCAGACTGGACGCCGCCAAGCTTCGCACCGGCCTCAACGTGGCGCTGGAATCCGCCGGCGGCAATCCGCCGAACCGTCCGGGGCAAGGCCCAGCCGGGCCGTCCCCCCTCGGCGCCAAGGGCAACCGCAACGGCTTCGTTTACGTCCACGCCGATCTGGACTTCGAGGGCTGGCGCTTCCGGGACGTGTCCGTGCGTTACAAGGGCAACAACACCTACATGACTTCGCGCAACCAGCTCAAACGCCCGCTCAAGGTGGTTTTGAACCGCGGATTCAAGGGGCGGCGGCTTGGCGGCGTGACCACGCTCAACCTGCACAACAACGTCAATGACCCCAGCGGTATGAACGAGCCGCTGTCGTATCGCCTGTTCCGCGACGCCGGCGTGCCCGGCGGGCGGACGGCCATAAGCATTAACTTAGAATCTTGCATATTTTTCGGCCGCTGCTACTCTGACCCGCATGACGGATGCTCTTCCCGAAGGCTGGGCGGTATTGCGCGAATGGTTGCCCGCAGACCTGAACGAACCGGCCCGCCAGCATGGTTTTTTTCAGCGGGCACGCGGTTTGCAGGATGCCGAGTGCTGGCTGCGGCTGATCCTGATGCATGTGGGTGGAGGATTATCGCTGGAGCAAACCGTCATGCGGGCACGGGAACTTGGGTTGGCGCAGGTCAGTGCCGTTGCGCTATTCAAGCGCTTGCGCCAGGCACAAGGTTGGCTCGAAGAACTGACACGGCACCTGCTTTTGGAACAGGAGCAACGGTTGGGCCGCTTCCGCTGGCCCTATCCCCATCGGCTACGGGTCATCGACGCCACCAATATTCAAGAGCCCGGCAGCACGGGCACCGATCTGCGCTTGCACTACAGCATTCGGTTGCCCGAACTGACGTGTGACCATTACGAACTGACCGACGAGACCGGCGGAGAGAAACTGGGGCGTTACGAGTTTACGCCCGGAGAGATCGTGTTGGTGGATCGGGGCTACAGCCATCGGCCCGGGGTGGCTCACGTGTTGGACGCCGGGGCGCAGGTGGTGGTGCGTTGGAACCCAGGCACGTTCCCTTTGGAGGATCGGCAAGGTCGTCCTGCCGACCTGCTGCCGCGCTTGCGCGCCCTGGCTGACGGCCAAGTGGGAGAATGGGCCGTACAGTTTGTTTGCCAGCAAAAGACCTACGCCCTGCGGCTGTGTGCGGTGCGCAAAAGTCGCCTAACCGCGGAGCGGGCTCGCCGCAAGGCGTTGCGCAAGGCGCAAAAGAACGGCACGCAAGCCCAAACGGAAGCCTTGGAATTGACCGCCTACGTGTTGGTGCTGACTTCGGTAGATTCCAAGCTCTTTCCCGCCAAGGCGGTCTTGGATCTCTACCGTGGCCGGTGGCAAATTGAATTGGTGTTCAAGCGGCTCAAGAGCCTGCTCGAGGCGGGCCATGTGCCCAAGAGCGATGACGATTCCGCCAAGGCTTGGATGCAGGCCAAGATTCTGAGCGCCCTGTTGGTGGACCGTGTCCTTCTGGAGGGAAAGTTTTTTTCCCCCTGGGGATTTGCGCTTTGATGAAGTCAGCCGCTGGAATGTGTTTGTGGAAGTGCGCGACTCGTTGCGTGCCGTCCTGGCGCCGCCGCTGAGTCTGGCACATTTGCTGCGCCGAGGCCGCTGCATTGCGTTGTCGTTGCGCAAGCGGCGGCCCAAACGCCCCATGCAATTGGCGCAGCTTCGCCGAATATTCAGCAAACGCTAGGTTAACGCTTATG
>PLMF01000308.1 GCA_003142355.1 Bryobacterales bacterium | reverse complement strand
AAAAGCGTCTTCGCATGTCTGGTGCATATAACTGAAACATAAATCGGGATTTATGTCTTGGCCAGAAATTATTTAAGTGGCATTGGGCAGAAGCGCCTGCCCCACGCCTCGCCTCCTATCGAAAATAAACATTGTTTTCAGTCGAGAATTTTGCTACCTTTTTTTAACCAATATGGTATCCGGCGTCCGAACATGGGATGCGGGAAGGAGGGCCGATGAAACGGAGCGTGCTGGTTCGCGATAGCGACGCAACTTACCGGGAGATGCTACAGGAAAAACGTGCGGAGGTACTATCGGGTTTGGGCACCAAGTTCGACACGCTGGCGCGGATGGGCCGGGTGGCCGAAGACGACCAGGCGCAGTTCTTGAACGACGAATCCGTGTCGCTTCATCTGAATGTCCTGGATTACGCGCAACTCCGGCTGATCGAGGAAGCCCTCGACCGGCTGAATTCGGGCGACTACGGCATCTGCCTTTCCTGCGAAGAGCCGATCCCGCCCAAGCGGTTGCGTGCGGTTTCCTGGGCGCGGTATTGCGTGAGGTGCCAGGAAGCGGGGTCGGAGCGGGAGTGGAACGAAGTACGGTCCCGTGCGCCGGTCGCGGCGAGGCAATAAAGCAGGCTAGCTACAGCGGCGGTCGGCGACCGCCGCGCAGGATGCCATCCTGCCCCACACGGATTATACGTGCGGGTCGAGCATCTTCTGCACTTCGGACTTCCCGATGGCTCCCACGCGCTGCTCGACTACGTTGCCAGCCTTGAACAGCAACAGGGTGGGGATGCCCCGGACGTTGTAGCGCATGGCCGTGGCGCCGTTGGCATCGACGTCGAGCTTGCCAACTTTCACTTTCCCGGCATACTCGCCGGCCACTACATCAATCGTGGGCGCCATCTGCCGGCAAGGGCCGCACCACTCGGCCCAGAAATCCACCAGAACCGGCACGTCNNCAACTGCCGGTAGAGCGCCGAATAGCGGGCGGCGGAAGCCCTCCACGAGAAGTCTTGCGCCATCCCGCGCCGCATCATGGCGCGCCAGGCATCCTGGTCCGCAAACGCCCGGGCGGCGGACCGGACCGCCTCTAAGAGGGCCTCTCCGGAATACTCCGCGAACTTGAACCCGGTATCCTCTTCGATGGTATCATCCAGGCCGCCGGTGGCCCGAACCACCGGAACCGTTCCATATCGCAAGCTATACATCTGGTTCAATCCGCAGGGTTCGTAGCGGCTGGGCATCAGGAACAGATCCGCGCCGGCTTCGATGCGGTGGGCCAGCACGTTGTCGAAGCCGATGCGCACGGCGATGCTGCCGGGGTGATCGGCGGCCATCTGCCGGAAGAAGTCTTCATACTCCGGATCGCCGGTGCCGAGGGCCACGAGGCACATGCCCTCCGCGACGATCTCGCCGGCCACTTCGGCCAGAATATCGGCGCCCTTTTGCCGAGTGAACCGGGAAACCATTCCGATGAGCGGGCCTTGGATGGCATCGGGAGGGAGGCCGAATTCCTCGAGCAGTTGCCGCTTGCAAGTCTGTTTCCCGCTCAGATCGCCGGCGGAGTAGCGGGCGGGGATGAGCGCATCGGTCTCCGGATTCCACTCGCCGTAATCGGCGCCGTTGAGGATGCCGGTAAGCACATCGGCGCGAGCGAGCAACGCCCCGTCCAGACCGAAGCCGTACTGGGGCGTCTGGATTTCGCGGGCATAGGTGGGACTGACGGTCGAGAGCGCGTCCGCGAACTCGATGCCGGCTTTGATATAGCTGATGCGGCCGAAGAATTCCATGCCGCCGGGTCTGTAGACGCCGGCGTCCAACCCCACCTCGGGCAGCGCCGTCTTGGGGAACAGGCCCTGGTAACCCAGGTTGTGGATAGTGAACAGCGTCTTGACGCCGAGGAAAGTCGGATCGGAGGCGAAGGTGGTGCGCAGGTAGGCGGGGACCAGCCCGGCTTGCCAGTCGTGGCAGTGGAACACGTCGGTACGGAAAAGGAAGCGGGCTACCGCCAGCGCGGCGCGGGCCAGCACGGCGAAGCGGATATGGTTATCCGGGTAGTCCACGCCGGATTCGCCGTAGAACCCTTTGCGTTCGAAGAGCTCCGGGCAATCCACCAGGTAGAGGGGAAACTCCCCCGGGGCCTGGTAGATGGAGATGTCAAACTGCGCCGGCCCAAGGTGTATGGCAAGGCGATCGTAGACGCGCCGCGCGATCTTGAGATCGATGGATGCATAGCGCGGAATCACCACCGCGGCTTCGTCGCCCAACGCGCGGAGAGCGGACGGAAGAGAGCCGACGACATCGGCCAGGCCTCCCGTTTTGGCGAGCGGCGCGGCCTCCGAGGAAACCATCAGGACGCGGGCCACAGAGGAATTGTAGCAAGCCTTCAACCCGCGCGGACTGGCGCGGCGCCGGCCACGGCCTGAAGAAAGCGGCGCGCCACGAGCGGGGCGTCGAACTGTTCCACCCATTGCGCGCCAGCGGAGCCGAACGCGGCCCGGGTCTCGGGGGAGCGATAGAGCGCCTCGATGGCGGCGGCCAGCGCTTCGGGGCTGTCGGGCTCGACCAGCAGTGCATTGGGCGCCACCTCCGGAATGGCAGCGGCGCGGGAGGCGACGATGGGTTTGGCGGCCGCCATGGCTTCCAGCAGCACGATGCCGAAGCCTTCCTGAACGCTGGGCAGGCAGAAGACATCCGCGCGGTTGTACTCGGCCAGGAGCTGGGCGCGCGAAATGCCTCCCAGCCACACCACCGTGCGGTCGAGCTGCAGATCACGCGACAGCCGGTGCAGAGCCGGGGCACACGGGCCGTCGCCGGCGATCCGGATTTCGAGGCCGGGGATGCGACCGCCGAGCGCCACGGCGGCGCGCAGCAGCACGTCCAGGCGCTTGCGCCGGTACAGCCGGCCGACGAACAGCACCGTGAACCGCGACGAACTCGCCGGGTGGAGTTGGAGCAGGCGGCGCCACTCGCCGAGATCGATCAACTCAGGCACGATGGTCGGGAACTGGCGCAGACCGTAGAACTCCCGCGCGCGTTCGCCCGAGTACCGGCTGGTCACCAGGACGCGGGCCGCGCGCTCCACGTGCAGCCGCTCGCAGCGCGCCTGCACGGACATAGTGAGGCGCGTCAGCCCGGATTCGAAGCGGGCCTCGTCGGCAATGACCCCCTTCAGAGAGGCGACGTGCGACGGGCTGCGAGCGATCCGATAGCCATCCATATCGAAGCCGACGGTAAGATCGAAGCCCGGGGAGGGACTGAGCCACCGGTTGAACCACAGGCGCTCGAATGTGTACACGGGCAGGTGGACGCGCGGCGTCGAGAACTCGACGGCGTGGCCCAGGCGTTCGAGCGCCTTTGCCAGGACGTGAATCCCGACGTAAGTGCCGCTGCCGCGCTCAATATCGAGCGGCGTGGAAGTGAGGAATCGGATTCGCACAGCGCCGGCTTTCAT
>PLMF01000216.1 GCA_003142355.1 Bryobacterales bacterium | reverse complement strand
CCTTATTTTAACGCCTATACCCCTGGCCCGCGGCCGACCCCCTGGTCGGCCTGCTCGGCACACGAAGACCCGGACCAGGGGGTCCGGCGCGGACGCGGGCGTCCGCCCCACGTTTGGTTGCGGCTCTGCTGCTTTGTGGGGCAGACCATCGCCTTGTGTGGTCTGCCAACCCCGCCGCGACCAGCCCTGGTGACGTGACCGGCGTCTCAGGGGAGTATCGGCGCTCAGGATAGCCGCATCTCCCAGATCCGGTTCCAACCCCCGGGCGGTAGAATTCTGAGACATCGGTCCCTGTCACGGAAACAGCGAGGATTCTCCCCACATCCTCCCACACCCCCACCGACGCCACAGGGTCCAAAAGGCCCGACAGAGCACCACGAAACCCGCCAGGAACCGGTCCCAGCCCTTGATTAAGCGCCAAGGCCCCGCCCCGCGCCAACCCCACGCCCGCTCCAGTAGCGTATTCTGTCTTCATGAGAAAGTTATTCGCCGCTCTTATCCTGTCCGCTCTCCTCTTTGCCCAGGAAACCGCCGACCAAAACGTAAACGCCAGAATCCGTTCGGAAGAGGCCGCTCATTCGCAGATCATGCGCACCCTGCACATGCTCACCGATCGTTACGGGCCGCGCCTCGCGGGCTCGCCCAATTATGAGGCCGCCGCCAAATGGGCCGCCGCCACCCTCACCGAATGGGGCCTCAAAAATGCGCACCTCGAGCCGTGGGATTTCGGCCACGCCGGCTGGCTCAATGAACGCGCCGCGGGCTACCTGGTGGCGCCGGTCCAGGATACCCTCACATTCGAAGTGCTGGGTTGGACACCCTCGACCAATGGCCCGGTGGCCGCCGCCGCCGTCGAGGTGACGCCCCCGCAAGGGCCGCCGGCCGCGGGCCGCGGCGCCCCCGCGCCCGTTACGATCACGCCGGCGCAGGCGCAATGGCCCACCAGGGAAGAACTGACCCAGTGGCTGGAGACCAACAAGGCCAAGGTCAACGGCAAAATTGTGATGGTGGGCAAAGCGGCATCCATTCCGGTGGATTTCACCCCGCCGGTGAAGCGCCGGGATGACGCCCAGGTCCGCGCCCAGTTCGACCCCAACAATCCCAATGCCGGCGCCGGCCGGGGCGGGCGCGGCCAGCCTCCCACCCCCGACCCCAGCCGCCTCACCGCCGCCCAGGTCAACGAGATGGTGGATGCCTGGCTGGTGGCCAACGGCGCGCTGGTGCGCGTCAACGACGCCGCGCGCGAACACGGCCAGATCCGCGCCTTCCAGAACCGCACCTACGACGTGGCCAAGGCGGTTCCCACGGTGGTCCTCCGCAACGAAGATTACGGCCGCATCGAGCGCCTGCTCAATGACGGCGAGGACGTCAAGCTGGAGTTCAACATCGTCAACCACGTGTACCCCGAAGGCAAGACCGCCTACAACGTGGTGGCCGAAATCCCCGGCACCGATAAGGCCGATGAAATCGTGATGCTCGGCGGGCACCTGGATTCCTGGCACGCCGCCACCGGAGCCACCGATAATGCCATCGGCGCCACCATGATGATGGAGGCCGCGCGGCTCATCCAGGCCCTCGGCCAAAAGCCGCGCCGCACCATCCGCATCGCGCTCTGGGACGCCGAAGAGGAGGGACTCCTGGGCTCCCTGGCCTACGTCAAGCAGCACTTCGGCATGTTCGAGGACCCCAAGCCCGAGTACTCCAGCCTGGTGGCCTACTTCAACATCGATTCCGGAACCGGCCGCGTCCGCGGCGCCAGCGTCTTTGGACCGC
This sequence comes from Bryobacterales bacterium, assembly GCA_003142355.1. The sequence continues at coordinate 4,610 of PLMF01000216.1, read as the reverse complement.
CCGAGGCCGCGGCGGTGGTGCGCGCGGCGCTGGCCCCTTTTGAGGACCTGGGCGTAGCGGGAGCCGTGCCCTCCAAAAGCCGCGCCGTGGGCGGCACCGACAGCACCTCTTTCAGCAACGCGGGCCTGGCCGGCATCGGCCTGCAGCAGGACCCCATCGAATACCAGAGCCACACCTGGCACACCAACCTCGATACCTACGAGCGCATCGTCCCCGAGGATGCCCGCCAGGCCGCCATCGTGATTGCAGCCGCGGTGTGGCATGTGGCCAATCGCGAGCAGATGCTGCCGCGCTTCACTAAAGAGCAGATGCCGCCGCCGGTGGCGGAAGCAGCACGGTGAACACTGCGCAGGCGGCACCGCCTGCGCCACCACAACAAGTAGTTCTGCGTGTTCAAAGGTGGGGCAGGCGGTGCCGCCTGCCTGCTTGCGGGCGGATTTCCCGGAACAAGCGGCGGGCCAAAAGCGTCTCCCAGATGAGATGGCTGTCTCCCGGTCCCGCCAATTCCGCCTCAGCGCCTCCTTCTGGGAGGCCACCCGTATCGCCCTCGATTCGCTCCGCAAGAACAAGCTCCGCAGCTTCCTGACGTTGCTGGGAATCATCCTCGCCACCACCACCCTGATCGCCGTCACCGCCCTCATCCACGGCATGGACGTCTACATCGCCGAAAAGGTCTCCAACATGGGCGCCGATGGCTTCCGTGTCGTCCGCATGGCGTGGTTCGGTCCCTGGGATCCCAAGAAATTCTTCGAGATGCAGAGAAGGAATCCGCAGATCAAGCCGGACGAGTACGAGTTCGTCGGGAGCCGCGCCACCCTGCTCAAAGACGTCGGCATGATGGCCTCGCGCAACGCCCGCGTCTCCTTCAAGGGCAATTCGGTCGAGGGCGTAGAGATCGATGGCGTCACCGACAACATTCCGGCCATCAATAACGTGCAGGTGGATACCGGCCGCGGCATCACCTACGAGGAGGTGCGCCGCCACGCGCCCGTGGCCTTCATCGGCAACGACATCCGCACGCGTTTCTTCGAGGCGCAGGACCCGCTCGGCAAGACCATCTCCATCGAAGGCAATCCATACGAGGTGGTGGGCGTCGCCAAAACACTGGGAAGCGTCTTCGGACAATCCCAGGACAACTTTGTCATGATCCCCATCGAGGCCTACTTCAAGACCTACGGGAATCGCAACGGCATTCGCATGATCGCCAAGGCCATCGACCAGCCGCACCTGATCGAAGCTGAGGACGAAGTGCGCGTGCTCCTGCGCTCCTACCGCCATCTGCGGCCCGGCCAGGACGACAACTTCACCATCTTCGCCTCCGAGACCTTCGTCAACCTGTGGCAGAGTTTGACGGCCGCCGTCGCGGCCATGGCGGTCGGCATCGTCTCGGTCTTCATGTTGGTCGGCGGCATCGTCATCATGAACATCATGCTGGCCGTGGTGACGGAGCGCACCCACGAAATCGGCATTCGCAAATCTCTGGGCGCCCGCCGCCGCGACATCCTCAACCAATACCTGGTGGAATCCTCGGTGCTCGCCGGCGTCGGCGGCCTGATCGGAGTCGCCGCCGCGTGGCTGGTGGCCGTGGCCGTTCGCAACCTGACTCCCGTGCCCATGGCCTTGCCGCTGTCCGCCATATTCATAGGCGTCGGGCTTTCTGCCACCGTGGGCCTGTTCTTCGGCATCTATCCGGCGCGCCGCGCGTCCAAGCTGGATCCCATCGAGGCCCTGCGAGTCGAGAGATAATCCCATGAACAAGCTGGCCTTCAGCAACGGCATCAGACTGGCCCTCGGGACCATTCGGAGCCACAAGCTGCGCGCCTTCCTCACCGTCCTCGGCGTGATCATCGGGACCGGCACCATCATCGGCGTCAGCGCCATTCTGACCGGGTTCGATGCCTCCATCACAAGCGTGCTGCGGAGCTTCGGCCCCAATTCCATCATCGTCTTCAAGTTTCCCGTCGGCTTTCGCGTAGGCGACCGGAACCCCGAGGAACGGACCCGCAAGAACCTCACCTACGAAAACGCCGTCCACATCAAGGAGAGGTGCAAGGCGGTCGAGTTCGTCTCTCCCCTGCTGTTCCCCAACAAGAGCATCAATGCCCACTACAAGGGGAACGATATGTACGACGTCGATCTCATCGGTGTGGAAGAGGCTTACGCCCGGCAAGGCCAGGTGGACCTGCACCTGGGGCGATTCATGAGCGACGAAGAGAGCAACCATCGGATGCCCGTGGCGGTGGTCGGCGCCGACATCGAGAAGGGCCTCTTCGCCAACGTCGATCCCATCGGCAAGACCATCAACGTGGACGGTCATGAATTCACGGTGATCGGCACCATGCTGCGGCCGGCGGCGTCATTCTTCGGCGACACCGACAACCGCGTCCTGGTGCCTTACGGCATGATGCGGAAGATGTTCCCCAACGCCCGCGAGATCGCCATCGTCGTCAGCGCCGTCGAAGGCAAGCTCCCGCAGGCGCTGGACGAGGTGCGAACCGTCCTGCGCATCGACCGCCGCGTGCCCTACAACAAGCCCGACAACTTCGCGCTCTCCACCGCCGAACAGATGGTGTCCGATTTCCGCCAGATTACGGCCATGACGTTCCTGGTGATGGTGGTGCTCAGCTCGATCGGCCTGCTGGTAGGCGGCATCGGCGTCATGAACATCATGCTGGTCTCGGTGACCGAGCGCACCTATGAGATCGGCATCCGCAAAGCCGTCGGCGCCCGCAAGGCCGACGTCCTCATTCAGTTCCTCTTGGAAGCCGCCGTACTTACGGGCATGGGCGGCATCTGTGGAATCCTGTTCGGCTGGATCATCTCGCTGATCAGCCGGGCCGTCTTCACATCCCTCCCCGCCAGCGTCCCGTTATGGTCGGCGGTTCTAGGCATCGTAGTCTCGGTAGCCGTCGGCCTGTTCTTCGGCATTTGGCCCGCCAACAAAGCCGCCCGCCTCGACCCGGTCGTAGCCCTCCGCTACGAGTAAGGTGGCCTTCCTCCTCCCTACGCGGTCACGCGCTCGGAGCGCGCCACCGTGCGGCTGAGCCATGCGTGCAGACCGAACAGCGCGGCCGAATACAGCAGGTCCGACGCCAGCGTCCGGCCGTAGAACGGAATGGCCGCGATGTAGCAGCTCACCAGGCCGCCCAGCGTATGCGGGTACGTCGCCAAGGAACCCAGCCACGCTCCGAAATTGGTGATCAGGAAGAACTGGAGGCTGGCCACCACCACCGCCCCCCCAATCCGCAGCGGACTCTCCGTCGAGCGCAGCCGCGTGCCAATCCAGACGTTGATCAGAAAGCTGAAGTAGATGAACGGCGTCGCGAACGAGTACCCGCCTACCAGCGGGTCCGTCGCGGCCATCAATACCAGCGGCAGCAGGTACGCCTGCCAGCCCCTCATCCGGCCGCCGGCATACAAGCTCAGGCTGCCCACGGGGGCGAAATTCGGCGGGTGCGGCAAAAGCCGCGTCAAAGCTCCCAAAACGGTCAGGCCCATGGCCAGCGGCCTTGTGTTGTTCTTCTGCATCGATTTCTCCTTATCCTCGATTATCCACCAGTCAGCCCCGAGCTGGACTGGTTCGGTTCCCATAAAGTTTCCGGCGCGCCCGCGACGTGGCTCGCCCACCGGCTCCAGACGAATAGCGCGTCGCTCAGCCGGTTCAAATAGCGCACGGCCTCCGGCGGCACGCTCTCCACCCGGCCCAGCGCCACCGTGGCCCGCTCGGCGCGCCGGCAGACGGTGCGGCAAATGTGGAGCGCGGTGCTGAGCCGGTCCGCGCCCGGGAGCACGAACGAGCCCAGCGGCGGCAACCCCTCGTTCATGCGGTCCATTTCGGATTCGAGCCGGGCCACCTCGGCGTCCGTCACGCGCGCCTGCTGGGGATGCGCGTCTTCGGGCAGCGTCGCCAGAATGGATCCCAGGTTGAACAGCTCATGCTGCACTCTCAACAGAATCGCCGCCAATTCCGTCGCCGCCAGTTCGCTGGCCGTGACGCGCGCCGCGCCCACAAACGAGTTCAGCTCATCCACCGTCCCATAGGCTTCAATGCGCAGGCTGTCTTTGGGTACACGCTGCCCGCCCGCCAGACTGGTCTCGCCCCGGTCGCCGCGCCGCGTGTAAACGCGATTGATCGCCAGGCGCGGTTCGTCGAATGGGTGCTTGCTCATTGACTCCCTTTCGCCAGCGTCCATTTCATACCCGCCACGAAATTCAACCGCGGCGAAGGATAGCCCAGCACCTCCTCGTAGTGCCGGTTCAGTGCGTTGCGCAGATTGCCGTAAGCCGTCAGGCCGCGGCCAACCGCGTAGTTGATATTGATCCCCGCGTTGGCGTAGCCGGGGTTGCGGTATAGCCCGTTGGTGGCCCCCAGTAACGGCTCCACGTCGAGCACCGAACCGCGAAAATAGCCGGTCAAGTCCGCCGCCACCTTGCCGCGCGTGAACGTCGCCACCACGGCGCCCGAATCCGTGGGTCTGCGCAGCAACTCCTGGCCCACCTGGAACGGCGCTGGCGCCAGATTCGCGGACCCGTTGAGCGAAAGAATTTCGGTCTTCAGCCGCGTGTACCAGCCGGTCACGAAAACCCATCGCGCCGGCCGCAGCTTGGCC
>PLMF01000143.1:10737-22112 GCA_003142355.1 Bryobacterales bacterium | reverse complement strand
CGCAAAAAGTGGGGGGATCCACGATCCCGACGTAAGGGACGAAAGGGCAGGCCGACATCCCGGTTCGGTATGAAATGAAAGGGATTGGTGTGTCTCCGGGTGGGCCAATCTGGGCGCAAATCTCAATCTGCATTGATTCAGTAACGCTCTGAGGTAGCAACCAGTCGACGAACAGCGTCGGGAACTCGCGCATGCCTGCCGTGAGGGCTTATTTTGCAAGTCCCTCTTTAGCTTGCCCTGCGCAGGCGGCACCGCCTGCCCCACCAAGAGCCACTACAATGGAGAGTTCATGACCGCAGCCGTCCAACACGGCATCGAGCTGGCGGCCGCCGGCGCAGCCGCGGCCGCTTTCATGGCCTGGGCCGTCCGGGGCCGCTCCTCGAGCGTTTTCGGACCTTCCGTGTGGCGCGGGCCGCGCCACCGCCGCGCTGTGGCGCTCACTTTCGACGACGGCCCCAGTGAGAGCACGCCGCTGATCCTCGACATCCTAGCCAGCCACAATGTGCCCGCGACCTTCTTCCAGTGCGGCGCCAACGTGGAGCGCCTCCCCGCCGTGGCGCGCGCCGTCGGCGAAGCCGGCCACGCCATCGGCAACCATAGCCACACCCATCCGCTGTTCTGCTTTCGCTCGCGCCGCTTCATCGAACAGGACCTGGAACGCGCCCAGGCGGCCATTGAGGCCCACACCGGCATCCGGCCCGCCTGGTTCCGCCCTCCCTTCGGCGCGCGCTGGTTTGGGCTGGGCCACTCCCAGCGGCGGCTCGACCTGACCGGCGTCATGTGGACCGTAATCGGCTATGATTGGAATCTGAAGGTGGAGGCGGTGGTCGAGCGCATGGCGCGGCGCGTTTCAAATGGCGCTATCCTGTGTCTTCACGACGGACGCGAGCTTTGCGCCAGGCCGGATATCGGCGTGACCGTGGAAGCCGTCCGGCGCCTGGTTCCGATGTTGCTGGACCGGGGCTATAAGTTGGAAACGGTAAGCCAATTGCTATGTCCGATGAATTGATCCAACGGGTGCTGAAGGTGATCGCCGCCTCCAAGCGCATTCCCCTGCAAACGGTCATGATCGAGAGCGATTTCCAGCAGTTGGGGATCGATTCCATGGATGCCGTCGAAATCCTCTTCGCCCTCGAAAATGAATTCGATATCAGCATTCCCGACGACGAGGTGCGCGGCGTGCGCAACGTCCGCCAGATGTGCGAGGGTGTCGAGAAGCTGGTCGCCGCCAAAGCCGGTGGCGCGAAAGCCGGCCAGTAGCGCATGCGGCGCGTGGCCATCACCGGAATGGGCGCGATTTGCGCTCTGGGCCGGAATACCGCGGAATTCGCGGAGGCGCTTCGCGAGGGCCGCTCCGGCATCGCCCCCATCGAATCCGTGGACCGCTCCCAGTTGCGCTTCCAGAACGCCGCCGAGGTGCGGGGTTACAGCCATCAGCCCTACTTCGACGACCGCCGCGCCGACTTCATGGACCGTTTCGCGCAGTTCGCCGTGATCGCCGCGCGCGAGGCCGTCGAAGACGCCGGAGTTTCATGGACCCCCGAGCTTCGCGAGACCGCCGCCATCGTCACGGGTTCGTGCGTGGGCGGCCAGAGCACGGAAGACATCGGCTTTCAGGAGTTGTACAAGCTGGGCCACAGCCGCGTGCACCCGCTGACCATCCCCAAGACCATGGCCAACGCGGGCGCCAGCCACATCTCCATGGAGTTCGGCATCACCGGCCCCAGTTTCACCATCGCCACCGCCTGCTCCTCCTCCGGCCACGCCATCGGCCAGGCCTACTGGATGGTGCGCACGGGCTTGACCGACCTGGCCATCGCCGGCGGCAGCGAGGCGACCTTCAGCCTGGGGATTCTGAAAGCCTGGGAGGCCATGCGCGTGGTCTCACCGGAGACCTGCCGCCCGTTTTCCAAGGACCGCCGCGGGATGATCCTGGGCGAAGGCGGCGCCATGCTGGTGCTGGAACCGCTCGAAGCCGCCCGCGCCCGGGGAGCGCGCATCCACGCGGAAATCGTGGGCTTCGGCATGTCGGCCGATGCCTGCCACATCACCCAGCCTTCCGCCGAAGGCGCCGCTAGAGCCATGCGGGCGGCCTTGCGCGATGCCGGCCTGGCGCCCGAGCAGATCGGCTATATCAACGCCCATGGCACCGCCACGCTCGCCAACGATCCCACCGAGGTGGCTGCCATCCGCTCCGTTTTCGGCCCGCACGCGGAGCGCCTGGCGATCAGCTCGACGAAATCCATGCACGGCCACACCCTGGGCGCGGCGGCCGCCCTGGAGTGTCTGGCCGCGGCCCTGGCGCTCCGCGACGGCGTGCTCCCTCCCACCGCCAACTTCACCGAGCCCGATCCCGACTGCGACCTGGACGTAATTCCCAACCACGCCCGGCGCGCGCAGGTGGAGTACGCGCTCTCCAATTCATTCGCGTTCGGCGGATTGAACGCCGTGCTGGCGCTGCGCAAGGGGTGAGGGTCAGGGTTCGATGCGCGTGCCGAGAACCCGGAGGAACTGCGAGAGCCAGGCGGGATGCGCGGGCCAGGCCGGCGCGGTGACGAGCTTGCCGCAGGTATGCGCCTGGTCCATGGCGACCTCGGCATAGATCCCGCCCGCAGCGGCAACGTCGGGCGCTACCGCGGGGTAGCAACTGCACGATTTCCCGGCCAGTACGCCCGCCGCCGCCAACAACTGCGCGGCGTGGCAGATGGCGGCGATGGGTTTGTCGGACTCGGCGAAATGGCGTACGATTTCCAGCACGCGGGGGTTGAGCCGGATGTACTCCGGCGCGCGTCCGCCGGGGATTACGAGCGCGTCGTAATCTTCGGGGCGAATCTCGTCGAACGTTGCATTCAGGGCGAAGTTGTGGCCCCGCTTTTCGCTGTAGGTCTGATCGCCCTCGAAATCGTGGATGGCGGTGCGCACGGAATCGCCAGCCTTCTTGTTGGGGCAGACGGCATGGACGACGTGCCCGACCATGAGCAGCGCCTGAAAGGGGACCATCACTTCGTAGTCTTCCACGTAATCGCCGACCAGCATAAGCAGTTTCTTGGCAGCCATGACAAAACTTCTCCTGAGGCCATTGTAGTGCGTCGGAAACCCACCGGCGACAAGATCGCCGGCGCCACAGACGTTACTCGTGGCGCAGCACGTGGCTAGGATCGAGCGTGGCGGCGCGGCGCGCGGGCAGAAAGGCGGCGGCCAGGCCGATGGCGGCGAGCACGCCGGCCGTGGTAAGGAACGCCAGCGGGTCGGCGGCCTCGATGCCGAACAGGATGGAGGAAACGGTTCGCGCCGCCGCGAGCGAAACCGGCAACCCGATGGCCAGACCCAGGCCGACCAGCGCCAGCGCGTCGCGCAGCACCAGCCAGAGCACCTGGCCTCGTTCCGCTCCCAGGGCGATGCGAATCCCGATCTCGCCCGCGCGCCGCGCCGTTCCATAGGCCACCACGCCGTACAGGCCGACCGCGGCCAGCAACAACGCCAGCCCGCCGAAGAACCCGCTCAGCGTGGCCAGCATGCGTTCCCGGAAAATCGAATCGTCAACCTGCTCGCGGATGGTCTCGAAATCCCACAGCGCCGCTCCCGGGCCGAGCCGTCGCAGTTCCCGGTAGACCATCCCGAGCAACTCCACCTGGGGCATTTGGGTGCGTACCAGAATGGTCGGCGTGGAGGGGCTGTCGGTTTGTGTCGCCGGCACGTATACGGTGGGCGCGGTCTTTTCCCGGAGACCTTTTTGCCGGATATCGCGCACCACACCCACAATGAATACAGGCGCGCCGCCTTCCGGCTTGCTGTCGTCGAAACTCAACGTTCGGTCCAGCGGATGCGCTTCACCCGGCAGGAATGCGCGCACGAAGGCCTCGTCCACCACCGCGACTTTGCGGGAGGCGGCCGTGTCGTTCCGGTCGAACCCCCGGCCCAGTAGCGGAACGCTTCCGATGGTCTCGAAGTACCGCGGCGCCACGTACTCGATGTCCACCTCGGCCGGCTCCCGGGCCGTGCGGTCGGATCCCGGCACGCGGATGGTGGCACCCCAGAATCCCCTCTGAAATGGCCCCGGAAAACCGTAGCTGACCGAGGTCACGCCGGGTAACGATTCCAGTTGGGCCACGAGCTCTTCCCGGGCAGCACGGATCTCTCCCTTCCAGGCGCGGTCGAAGTCAAAGCTGAAGGCAAACACGTTCCGATTGCGAAAGCCCAGGTCCACCGACCGCAAGGCGAACAGGCTGTGCCCGAACAGGGCCGCCAGCGCCACCAGGACCACGGAAAATGCCACCTGCGCCACCACCAGCGCTCTCCGCAGAACCGTCCCTCCGGCCACCTGCCTCGCTCCCGAGCGCAGGCCCGCAGCCGGATCGATGGCGGTGGAGCCGAGAGCCGGCGCCAGCCCGAACAGCAGGACTGAGAGCACGGAAATGCCGAGGGTAAACACGAGCACTACGGAATCGGGCCCGGCGGTAAACCCGCCGCTCGAACTCTCCGGCAGGTATCGCAGGATGGCCCGCTGGCCCCAGAAGGCAAATAGCAGACCCAGCAAACTGCCCGCCACGGCCAGCAGCAGGCTCTCCGTCAAGGCCTGGCGAACCAGCCGCGCGCGCGTGGCGCCCAGGGAGAAGCGCAGCGCGATTTCCTTGTGCCGCGCCGCGCCGCGCGCCAGCAGCAGGTTGGCCACATTGGCGCAGGCGGCCAGCAAAACCAGCGCGACCGCCGCCATCAACAACGTCAGCGGCTTGCCGAACTCCTCGCGCAGCAGGGAGAGGCCGATGCCGCCCTCCCGCACTTCGAGCCGCTGCCCCAACGCCTTCTTGCGGAACGCCGCGTTATAGCCGGCCGGGTATATGGCGGCGAGGTGCTGATGCATGAGGACGTCGACCGCCGCCTGCACCTGCTGCTGCGATACATCCGGCCTGCGCCGCGCCACAATCCAGAGCCACCACATCCGGGGATCCATGATCTTGCCCCGATTCATCATGGCGGGCACCCAAACTTCGGGATGGTGCTCGACTTCCACACCGCGGAAACCCGGCGCGGCTACTCCGATTACGGTCAGCGACTGTTCGTCCACCAGGAGCTTGCGGCCCAGCACTCCCGGGTCGGCACCGAAACGGTTGCGCCAGAAGTCATAGCTGAGCACGGCCAGGGGATGGCCCTGCGGCACGCGGTTGTCGTCGTCGGTGAACAGCCGCCCCAGCGCCGGCGCCACTCCCAGGACGCTGAAATAGTTGCCGGAGACGAACTCCCTCTGCGTGAACTGGGGCCGGCCGCCCGGGCGTGTGTACCGGACTTTTGCCACGCCGGTGCGCGCCAAAACCCCGCTGAAAAGATCGCTGCGTTTCGCGAGTTCCAGGTACAGGGGGTAGGAACAGTAACCCTTGCCCCAGCCGCCGGTGCGGTACAGGGACACCAGCTCGCCGGGTCCAGCGACCGGCAACGTGCGCAGCATCAAGGCGTGGAACAGGGAGAAGATGGCCGTGTTGACGCCGATCCCCAGGGCGAGCGAAATGATGGCCGCGGCTGTGAATCCGGGGTTGCGCCGCAGCCCGCGCAGCGTGTAGCGAACGTCCTTGATGGCGATTTCGAGCCACGGAATGCCGCGCCGGTCGCGATAAGCCTCTTGGGTCTGCGCGACACCTCCGAAGGTGCGCCGCGCGGCCGCCCGCGCCGCCGCCGGGTCCATGCCCTGCTGGCGGAATTCCTCTTCCTGCATGGCGAGATGGATGCCGATCTCTTCGCTCAGCTCGCGGTCCAGACGGCCGCGGCGGAAGAGCGCCGAGAAACGCTGCCAAATGGTACGCATGGCCCGGTCCTATTCGGCTGCCCGCAAGAAGCGGTCCATGATGGCGACCGTGCGGGCCCAGTCTTCCGATTCGTGCGTCACCTGCCGGCGGCCGGCGCGGGTCAGTTCATAGAACTTGGCGCGGCGATTGCTGTCGGAGGTCCCCCAGCGCGACCCGATCCAGCCGCGCTGTTCCAGCCGCAGAAGCGCCGGGTAGAGGGTCCCCTGGTTGAGGTCGAGGAGGCCGCCGGAGATCTGCTGAATGCGCTTGGCCAGGCCGAATCCGTGTTGCGGCCCCATGGCTTCCAGCGTTCTGAGGACCATCAGGTCGAGCGTGCCCTGGAGAATGTCGGGTTTCGAGTCTCGTGTAGACATCCAAAAGGAGTATGACGCGATTCCTTTAGAATGTCAACAGGAGGGCAGTTATAGGGCTTGCCACGGATTGAGGACCGGCACTTGCGCGGCTGCGAAGTCGGAGACGTTGCGCGAGACTATGGTGAGGTTGTGATGAAGGGCGGTGGCGGCCAGCAACCCATCGACGATTGGCAGGGTCGCGCCGCTGCGCCTGGCTTGGGCGGCGAGCAGTCCCCAACGATCCGCCACCGCCGCATCGACAGGCAGTATCCTGCCGAAGAAACGGGCGCGCAGGTCAACCGCCAGCCATGCCTCCAACCGCGTTCGCCGCCGGCTGTGCGGAAGAGTGGCCAGGCCCTTGCGAATCTCCCCCAGCGTCAGGACACTGAGGTGGAGCAGCGTTTCCTCGGCGGCTTCCATCCACTCCAGCACCCGCGATTCGGGCTTGACGCGGACCAGTTCCGAGACGCAATTGGTATCCAGCAAAAAGCCGCTCACAACTCGATGTCCCGCCCGGTGTCTTTGTCGCGCTCGAAATCCAGTTCGAGGCCAACCAGGGGAGATTCCCGGAAGAACTGGACCAGGCTCTTGGGCTGGCGCGCCCGGACCGCCAGTTGCTCGAATTGTTCGACGGGCAACATGACAACACCCTCCTTGCCCTGCCGGGTGATGAGTTGCGGCCCCTCGGTTCGGGCCTTGCGGAACAGTTCGCTAAACCGCGCCTTGGCGGTCTGCAGTTGCCAAGGCGGGCCGGCTGTCTTCGGGGGGTGCAGGGATTTGGGCACGGGGGTCTCTCTTCTAGTCAGACTAGTCTGACTATTCGTAGTATAACGCGTTGGCGGCGGTCAGGGTGCAATGCGCGTCTCGTCGAAAGTCGCATTCAGGGCGACGTTGTGGCCCCGCTTTTCGCTGTAGGTCTGGTCGCATATGGTCGCACTACTTTGCTTCAAAAAGTACTTGTCAACGAAGAGGTGTTTGTTGTATGCTGAAAGCCGTGGAGATCCTCATGTATCCCTACCTCGTGTTCCTGTCGATCTTTTTTGGGGCGCCCATGCTCCTGCTGGCGTGGCGCCTTCGCCGGGAAATCGTGCAGTACCGCCGCACCGCCCGGTGGCTTCTGGTATTCGTATTCACCGTGGGATGGTTCTGGGACTGGCTGTCGTGCCGCACGGGCGTGTGGCGGTACGATACCGCGCCCACGCTGGGCTTGTGGGTGGCAGGCCTCCCAGTGGAGGAGTTGGTGGGGTTTTACCTGCTCGGCACCGCCTTCATGTTTCTGGTCGTCCTGGCGGCGCTTCGGAGGCGGAGGCATGTTTGAACACTTCAGCTATCTCGGCTACACGCTGCTATTCTGTCTGCCGCCCATCGTGCTGCTCTGGGTCCGCGCGGAGTTTGCTCGCGCGATGCGGGAAGATCTGAAAGGCATTCTGCTCTCGACCGCGATCATTTCCGTGTACGGCAGCGCGATCTGGCCCGTCGCCATTCGGTTGGGCTGCTGGAGCTATCGGGAGGACCGGATCCTGAACCGCAAGCTATTCGGAGTGGTCTACGTCGAAGACGTGGTCTGGTGGGTGCTGGTGAGCTTTCTCTTTGCGTCCTTCGTGGCGCTCTCCACGCGATGGGAGAAGTCGGGGCGGGATGTGGTGGCGGAGGAACTGTCGGGCCTGTTGAGAGCTTTCCGCGACGCGTTCGCGGGGTTCCGTGCCGCCGGCTTGGAGCGGAACATGGCGATCCACACCGCCGGGGCGGCGGGGACGCTGGCGGCGGCATGGCTGTTTCGCTTGTCGCGGATTGAGTGGCTGTTTGTGATTCTCGCCGTTGCGGGCGTGATGACCGCCGAACTGCTGAACTGTGCCGTGGAGAGGCTCGCGCCGAGCCGGAACCAACAGTGGAGCAGTGACGTGCGCCTGGTGAAAGATGCCGCTGCGGCCGGCGTCCTGGTCACCGCCGTGGCGGCGGCACTTATCGGAGCGGTTATTTTCCTTCCGCGTGCTCTGGCGGCGTTCCGATAGCAACCCTGGCGCGGAGGGCGGCGAGCGCGGGGTCGCGGCGGTGGTAGCCGGTGGCGTTGATGAGGGCTTCGGCTTCGGCGAGGTTGCCCTTGGCGAGGTGGTAGTCGGCGAGGTAAAGGCGCATGCCGGAGCGGGTGGCGATGCGGAAGGCTTCGTCGAGGTCGTGGGGCGTGCCGCGGGCGAGGAGGCCGAGGGGAAGGTAGTCGAGTTGTCCCGCGCGGCGGAGGAATTCGACGGCCTGGTCGAGGTGAAGAGCGGCTTCGGCGGAGTCGGCAGGGTGGGCGCGGCCGAGCGACAGGTGGTCGAGGCCGATGGCGAGCAGCCCGAGATACCGTTCGGCCCAGCTCAGGGTCTGGGAAGCCCGGCGGAGGACTTCCCCGGTTTGGCCTTGACCCAGGAGCAGGTCGCAGTACTGATAGCCCTGAACCGAGTAGAGGATCGGGTATTCGCGTTGGCTTTCCGCCTGGAGGCGCTCGGCTCCGGCGAATAAGCGCACGGCCTCGGCGAAGTTGCCGGATTGGTGGAGGGCGTCGGCGAGGTCGGTGCGACGGGCCATTTTCTGGAACTTATCGCCGCTGCGGTCGGCGAAATCGACTGATTGCCGGGCGGCGGCGACCGTTTCTTGTATGTTGCCGAGGGCGCGATGGAGTTCGCTTAGGTTGCCGTAGTAGATGGCTGCGTTTTGCCAATCCGCCAACTCCACGGCGGCCTCGGCACCGGCCCGCATAGGCCCGACGGCATCGGCCAACCGGCCGACGGCGCGGAGGGCGAACCCGGCGCAGTTGATCAACCAGGCCTGATTGCCGGGCGAGAGGGTGGCGACGGGCTGAGTCCAGGGGATCTCAAAGAAGTTGGCGAGGAGTGAAAGGTCGGTTCCGAAGGCGCCAAGCTTCCTCAGCAGATAGAACTCGTTGCCGCGGAGAATGCGGTCGCGGTAGACGTCACGCCGGCACCCGGCGTGTTGGCCGGCCCGGCAGCCGTGGTAGACGGCGTAGAAGAGCGGCGCCATCTCCTCGAGCGTGTCGGGCCGGTGGGCCGCTTGCTTCTTGTAGTGCTCGTAGAGCCGCTGGTGGCCCTCTCGCGTGGCTTGGCTGCCGAAGTGCTCGCGGACCAGGGGGTGGCAATCGAGGGGTTGGGCAGGGTCGGTGGTCAGGATGAGGCGGGCGTCGCGGAGACGGTTGAGCGCGGCGCGGTATTTGCGGTCTTCCATCGTGGGCATGACCAGCTTCAGGGCTTCCGGCTCGGCGGGACGGTCGAAGTGGCCCAGGGCGCGCAGGATGGCGATCTCGGGCTTGCCGGCGAAGACGCGCTCGTAGGCTGCGATGACGCGGCGGGCGTGCGCGCCCTCGCGGACTTCCTCAACGGCCAGCTTGGGGATCTCGACGCGGCGGCGGATGTCGGCGCCGCAGAAATCGGTCAGATAAGTTCCGAGGAGGGTCAGAGCCAGGGCGTGGTTCCAGTATTCCCGCGAGGCCTGTTGTAGCTCCTCTTCCGTGCCCACGACCTTCAGGTGGTGGCGCAAATACTCGGCGCCCTGCTCGGGGGTGAGGTCGTTGAGATCGAGGGCCCGGGCGCGCGGCGGGTCGTCGGGGATGTCCATGCGGAGGCGGGTGGTGCAGACGACCAGCCCACCGTTGGCGGTGTCGAGCTCCTGGAGGAGGGCCTTGAGGGCGGCATCGCGGAGGGCGCCGGAGGGGTCCTGCAAAGGCTCGACGCCGTCGAGGATGAGAAGCACGCGCTCCTGGCGCAGGCGGTCGGCGACGGCATCGGCCTTGGCGTAGATGGAGGCCGTGGGGGCGATTTGGATGCCCAGCCAGGCGAGAATCTCGGCGAAGAAGGGGTCGGAGGAGGTCTGGCGGCCGGGCGCTGCGCCCTGGCTGTAGAAGGACCAGCCGAAGACGGGGGCTTCGCCTAAATGACGGCGGAACCACTTGTCGACGAGGGCGGTCTTGCCGGTGCCGCCGGCGGCGATGACCTGGACGAAATTGGTGTCGGCGTCGGACCAGGCGCGGTCGAGGAATGCAAGCTCGTTTTCGCGGCCGATCAGCGTGGGGTGGACGATGGGGAGCTTGGCGGTGAAGGCGCGGGGGGCGGCGGGAGCGGCGGGTTCGCTGAGGCGCTGGAGGATGGCGGCGGCGACTTCGGCGTCGGACATGTGGCGGATATCCTGGTAGCCGTCGATGGAGTAGAGGCCGGGGATGTCGGCATCGTCGAGGCGGAAGAACATCAGGCGGTCGTCCTGTTTGCGCTTCAGGAGGTCGCGGCAGGCTCGCCATTCGAGGCCGCACCACTCCTTCTCGTTGAATTCCTGGCAGAGGAAAATGGCGATGAGGTCGGATTGGTCGTGGTAGAGGGTGGGGAGGTAGACGTCGAGGTTGGCGCGATTGAACTCAGCGGCGTGCCAGCGGTCGTAAAGGATCTGGTCGCGCCCGAAGCGGGCGGCCAAGGTGGCGGCGATGTTTTCGACCCGCGAGCGGTGCTCTCCCGGGAAGGATAGGGCGACGCGGAAACGGCGCTTCGCTTGGGGCGAATCGGACATTCAGATCCGGCGATATGATAGCACGCCAGGAGCGTCGGCATGAGTGCCGACGCGGCAGGCACGAGTGCCTGCGCCACGGGAGACACGAGTGCCTGCGCCTGGGAGAAATGATGGGTTGGTGGGGCGCTATTCGTACCGCAGAATTTCGGCGGGGACGATGCGGGTGGCGTTGCGGGCGGGGTAGATCGTCGCCAGGAAACTTACCAGGATGGCGGCCGCCGCGACCCATACGCCATCCACCCAACGCGGCTCGAAGGGGACGAAGCTCAGCGAGTAGACCGTCTCGTCCAGGCGGACCCAGCGGTACTTGTCGGCGAAGTAACAGAGCGTATAACCGACCGCGAGACCGATGGCGCTGCCGACGATTCCGATGAGGACGCCTTGCAGCATGAAGATGCGGCGGATCTGCGGGCGGCGCGCGCCCATGGACATCAGGATGGCGATGTCGCGGTACTTTTCCATGACCATCATGACCAGCACGATCAGGATGTTGAGCGCGGCCACCAGCTCGATCAGGCCGATAGTGATGATGGTTACGGCGCGCTCCATGCGCAGGGCGTTCAGCAACTGGCGGTTGCGCTCCATCCAGGTGGTGGTGGTGTAGCGCGGGCCGGCCGCCTTTTCCACAGTGCGAGCGATTTCCGGGGCGCGGTTCAAATCGTCCACCTTGAGCTCGATCTGGTTGATGACGTCC
>PLMF01000143.1:1189-10700 GCA_003142355.1 Bryobacterales bacterium | reverse complement strand
TCGACGATGCGCGAGCCGAGGATGATGCCGGGCGGGGACGCGGCGGGGTAGCGCAGGCGGTCGAGCGAGCCGGATTTGAGGTGGCGCAGGGTGTCGCTGATGGCCAGCTCGGAATTCAGATCGACGCCCTTGAGCACGGCGCCTTTGGATTGCAGCGGGCCGGAGAGGAAAACGGGGGAGTAAAGAGCCGGCGCGACGGCCGTGACGTGGGGCAGCTTGCGCAGGCGCGCGGCCAAGTCGCGCCAGTTCTCGATGCCGTTGCCGGGCTCTTTCTCGAGGACGTTGATGTGGGCCATGGCGCCCAGCAGGTTGCGCTGGAGGGTATTGTGGAAGCCGTTGTTGACGGCCATGGCGATAATGAGAGCCATGACGCCGGCGGCCACGCCTACGATGGAGATTGCGGTGATGACGGAGATCACCGCCTGCTTGCGGCGGGCGCGCAGATAGCGGGCGGCGATGAACAGCTCGAAGCGCGAATTCACAGGCTGTCTAGCTCGCGCAACTGAGCGGCCAGGCCGATGGGGCCTTCCGGGCGCAGCAGCGGGAAGAGGATGACGTCGCGGATGGAGCGGCAGCCGGTGAGGATCATGGTGAGGCGGTCTATGCCTATCCCTTCGCCCCCGGTGGGCGGCATGGCGTAGGACAGCGCGCGGACGTAGTCCTCGTCCATCTGGTGGGCTTCCTCGTCGCCGCGCTCGCGCATGGCGAGTTGCATTTCGAAGCGGCGCCGCTGCTCCTGGGGATCGTTCAGCTCCGTATAGGCGTTGCCAAGCTCCATGCCGGCGGCGTAGATTTCGAAGCGTTCGACGAAGGCCGGGTCCTCGGGCTTGTTCTTGGAGAGCGGGGAGGTCTCGACGGGGTAATCGTAGATGATGGTGGGCTGGATGAGCTGGGGCTCGACGCGGCTCTCGAACAGATCGGTGAGGGCCTCGCCGGGGGTGGGGCGATTGGAATGGCGGAGCAGCCAGTCGGGACTGGCGATGTCCTCCAGAGTGGGGCCGCCCTCGCCTTCCCAGAAGTGGACTACGGCTTCGCGCATGGTGTAGCGCTCGAAGCGGCTGAAATCGAGCTGGTGGCCTTCGTACTCGACCGTGCACGCGCCGATGGCGTCGCGGGCGGCCTGCGCCAGCAACTCTTCGGAAAAGTCCATGAGGCCACGGTAATCGGTGTAGGCCTGGTAGAACTCGAGCATGGTGAACTCGGGGTTGTGGTGGGTGGAAAGGCCCTCGTTGCGGAAATTGCGGTTGATTTCGTAGACCCGCTCGAGGCCGCCCACCACCAGGCGCTTGAGGTAAAGCTCGGGCGCGATGCGCAGGTAGAGGTCGATATCGAGCGTGTTGTGATGGGTGACAAAGGGACGCGCGGTAGCGCCGCCGTAGAGCGGCTGCATCATGGGGGTCTCGACTTCGATGAAGCCGCGGGCCTCGAGCTGGCGGCGCAGCGAGCTGATAATCCGCGCGCGCGCCACGAACACCTTGCGAACCTCGGGATTGGCGATGAGGTCGAGATAGCGCTGGCGGTAGCGGATTTCGACGTCCTCGAGGCCGTGCCACTTTTCGGGCATGGAGAGCAGGGTCTTGGAGAGGAACTCGAGTTTTTCGGCGTGAATGCTCAGCTCGCCGGTGCGGGTACGGAAGAGATAGCCGTCGACGCCGACGATGTCGCCGATGTCGAGCAGCTTGAACAACTGGAAATCGCGCTCGCCCACGGCGTCTTTCTTGACGTAGATTTGCAGGCGCTCTCCGTTCTGCTGCAAGTGGGCGAAGCCGGCCTTGCCCATGTGGCGGAGCGTCATTAACCGGCCGGCGACGCGGACGCGCACCTCGGGCAAAAGCTCTTCCGCGGTCTTTCCGCCGTAGCCGGAGACGATCTCGGGGATGGTGTCGGTGAATTCGAAACGGCGGCCGTAGGGGTGGTACCCCAGCGCCTCGATCTCGCGGATGCGGGAGAGGCGCTGCTTGAGAAGCTCATCTTCCAGCGACAAATACGTCTCCTTTGGGGGAACTACGATAATATAGGATTTCCTTTGCGACGATCCATCTCCATTATCATCCCCGCCTACAACGAAGCGAAGCGGCTGCCGGGCACGATGCAGAAGGTGGGGGAGTACCTGGGCCGCTCGGCGTGGGACTTTGCGGAAATCGTGGTGGTGGACGACGGCTCGCGCGATGGGACGGCGGAGGCGGCGCGCGCGGCGGGCGCGCGCGTGCTGGAGAACCCCGGCAATCGCGGCAAGGGGTATACCGTGCGCCATGGCATGCTCAAGGCCAGGGGCGAGTGGGCGCTGTTCACGGACGCCGACCTTTCGGCGCCCATTGAGGAGCTGGACAAGCTGTGGAGCGCGGCCGCGCGCGAGCAGGCGCAGGTGGCCATCGGCTCGCGCGCCGTGGACCGCTCGCTGATCGGCGTGCGCCAGCCGTTTTTTCGCGAGGCCATGGGGCGCGTCTTCAACCTGGCGATGCGCCTGATGACGGGGCTGCCATTCCAGGACACGCAGTGCGGATTCAAGCTGTTCGAAGCGCGAGCGGCGCGGGAGATCTTCGGGCGGCAGCGGCTGGACGGGTTCGGATTCGACGTCGAAGTACTGTATATCGCCCGGCGGCTGGGTTGCCGCGCGGTGGAAGTACCGGTGCGATGGAACGACGTGGCGGGCACCAAGGTGAGCCTGTGGCGCGGCATGACGGCGTTTCTGGGCCCGTTGAAAGTGCGCTGGAACGGAATGACGGGCAAGTACCGGTAGGGGCCGGGCGGCCCAGAGGGCACCCCGCGGCCCCTACGCCTTGATGATGACTTCGCGCAGGCGCTCCCGCGGAACTGGCTCAAGCGGTCTCAGAGAAGTTGGCGGAATTGCCGCGGAGTAAGGCCGGCATCCCGGACGATACCACCCATCGTAAGCGCGTCCACGGGGTCATGCCTGGGGATGGTCACGATCCGCCTGCCGTCGGTCATGACGATGTGCTTACCTTGCCGCGCCACTTGAAAGCCGGCCTTCTCAAGCGCCCTAACAGCCCGAATGTGGGGGATCCCAGGTATCTTCGGCACACGCTACGCCGGGATTTCCACTTCCCTCAGGTTCTGCCGGCCCGCCAGTTCTTTAGCGAGTGCGAGGTATTCGCTGATCGCGTCCTGAATGTTTGCCAAAGCTTCCTCTTCCGTCGCGCCTTGCGACCAGCACCCGGGGAGACCGGGGCAAGAGACGCTGTACCCCTCTTCGGTTGGCACCAATGCGACTGGGTACTTCATAACTCCAACTCTAGCATGTCCCTCTCGCTGCACCGATACTGTGACGCCGTTCTGACTGATGTTGCCGCCGATCGACACCGTGATCGACAGGTTGCCCGACGGCGCGTTTGCCGGGATTTGCACGTTGAGCTGCATCANNGCGGCGCCGGCGTCACCTGCGGAGGCGGCAAGGTCGCGGTGGTGATCGCGCCCGTGACGCTCGGCGGGTTGGTCTGACCCTCGCCCGTCAGGAACACCTGTACGATGCTGCCCTTCGCCGCGCCATTCCCCGGCCCGTTCAGGGTGTTGTCCTGGTTCAGGATCGCCCCCGACCCGCCGCCCGACGCGTTCTGTGTGAACAGCCCCGGGGCCGTCGCCGCAGTGGTCAACTAGAACACGTTGGAAGTCTGCCCCGCGTATTGGACCCACACCGAGGGGTTCGGAACTGGCGCGATCTCGTATGGCACCACCGCCGACACCTGTGTTTCAGTTATCATAGCGCCAATCGAAGCAGAATTGAAGCGGTCCCGTTGCTGGAACGAAGAACGGCTTGCCGACGCACGCGGCTCGGATCGGAGCCACGACCGTGACGGAGTGGTCACGCCGGAATACGTGCCCGAACCTCTGAAATCGCGTACTACGCCTTGATGATGACTTCGCGCAGGCGCTCGCGCGTCAGAAAGAACTTGGCGGATTCAAAACGCCCGAAGAGTTTCTCGAGACTCCGGTTATTGAACAACTGCGCGGGACGGCGCATACCGTGCCGCACGACTTCGAGCGCGTTCATCTGCCGAATGCGAAAGGTGTACGACGGCACGGCTTCGAGCTTGTCGTCGGAGTGGAAGAAGGCCAGCATGTAGCCCCTGGGGCGCACGGTTTTGTGGAGCCGCTCGACCACGGCATTCAGCAAGGCGGGCGCGAGATACTCCAGGACGTCCCAGATCAAGACGCCATCGAAGTGGGCGGGGGGATGATCCAGCGTCTGGCGGAGGAAGTACTCGATACGGCCGGGGTTGGATTGATCGGCGGCGCCGTTTTCGCCGAAGGTTTCGCCGAGAATACGGAGGAAGTCCTCGGAATAGAGGCGGTGGCCCAGGCCGGTGATGAAACTGATGTTCTGCTGGCTGGCGCCTCCGAGATCGAGAATAGTGAGGCCCGATTGGCCGTGAATGTAGCCGAAGAACTCCTCCAGACCCCGGCTGGGCCGGACGGAGTCACCCGCGCCGCCGCCCCGGTTCCATGCAGAATCGAGCCGGCGGCCTGGACCGGCGGGCTTGGCCGACCCGTTGGCCGGCGGCGCTCCGCGGGGTGCGCCCAGCATTCCCTTCAGCGGTCCTGGAAGCTCCATCGAGGCCCTCGGCGGCTTACCGCTTGACTTCCGGAGGGCCGAACGGCAGCGCCGCCGGGCTGGCGGCAGCGGCCGGCGCGGGGGCGTGCGCGGGGGGCGCCGGCTTGGCCGGCGGCTTGGCCGGTTCGGGCTTCACGATATCGATGCTGCCCTTGAAGTAGGCTCCATCCTCGATGATGATGCGGGAGGTACGGATATCGCCGACCAGCTTGGCCTCCTTGTGAATCTCGATTTTCTCGGAAGCCTCCACGTTGCCCGTGATGTTCCCGAGAGCCACCACCTCTCGCGCCTTGATGCCGGCGTGCACGGTGCCGTGGGGCCCGATGGTAAGCTTGTGCTCCAGAGCTTCCACGGTGCCTTCGATTTCGCCATCGACGTACAGGTCTTCCTTGCTGTAGATCTGGCCCACGATCTTGACGGCCTTCCCGATGCTAGCGGCACTCACGCGATTCTCCGGCTCGAATCTCCCGACGGGCGTGCTGGACACAGGTGTAACCTCCTTCTTCGCTTCTATGGGTTTTGGCGCCACTGGAGCTGGACTCGGCGGGTTAAAAGGCCTTGGCGGTTCCTCTTCCCGGCGTTTATTCCACATATGGCCGCCCTCCTGAAATAGGGTTTGAAAAGTTCATGATACTGCTACTCCAGTCTAAAGGCGAGGGCCGGGAAAAGGCAAACGCGCGATTGCCGGCCCTTGCCGACCCGGGGAAGTTGGAGCTGTTTGAGGGAGCTTTTTTCGACGCGGAGTCGCGGAGACGCGGAGAAGAAAAAGCGGGGAACAAAGTCAAAACCTGAGAGCGCGGAGGAAGCGGAGACAATGGATGCTGTCGCAACGAGGCCGCGTCGAAAAAGAATTCTCCCGTTCGTACCGGCTCCGCCGGGTTGGGGAGCGGCGGCTACCGTTTCCGGGACGCGGCTTTGGCTTTGGCTCGCGTCTCGAGGGAAATGGGGGTGCCGCGGAAACCGAATTGGCGCCGGAGCTGGTTGACCAGGTAGCGCTGGTGCGAGAAATGCAGCGGGCCGCCGCGATCGGTGAACACCACGAACGCGGGCGGCCGGATGGAGTGCTGCGTGATGTAAAAGATCTTGCGCTCTTCGAAGTGGAGATGCTCCAGGAAGCGGTTCAATTCGCCGGTGGAGATGCGCCGCGAAGCCGACTCGTACACCTCGCGGATCAGCCGGAATAGCGGGGCCACGCCCGCGCCGGTGAGGGCCGAGAGGAAGACAATCGGCGCGTAATCCAGGAACTTGAACTGATCCCGGACCGCGGTTTCGAACTCGCGCTTCTTTTGGCCCGCCTGCCCCTTCATCCGGTCCCACTTGTTGACGCAAATGATGAGCGCGCGGCCGCCCTCGTGCGCATACCCGGCGATGGTGGAGTCGAGCCCCACCACGCCCTCGGTCGAATCCAGCACCAGCAGCACCACGTGCGCCATGCGTATGTGCCGCCGGGCCATCACCACGCTCATCTTCTCGGCCATGAGCTCAGTCTTGCTCTTGCGGCGGATGCCGGCGGTATCGACGAACAGGTAGTCCGTGCCGTCGCGCGTCACCTTCTCATCCACGGCATCGCGGGTGGTGCCGGGGATGGGCGAAACGATGGCGCGCTCCTGCCCGGTGAGGGCGTTCAGCAGCGTCGATTTGCCGACGTTGGGACGCCCGATGATGGCGACCTTGATGCCCTGTTCGGCTGGCTCGGCATCCTCACCGGCGGCGGGGAAGCCGGCGGTGACATGGTCGAGCAGCGCGTCGATGCCGATGCCGTGCTCGGAGGAAACCGGGAAGACATCCCCGATTCCCAGGCCGTGGAACTCGTGCGCCAGGTTGTCGCGCTCGGCGGTATCGATCTTGTTGACCGCCAGGGTGACCGGCTTGCCGAGGCGCTGGAGCATCTGGGCCAGGTCGCGGTCGGCGCCGGTGATTTCCGCGCGGCCGTCCACCAGGAAGATGATGTGACAGGCCTGGTGGAGCGCCACCTCGGCCTGGTGCAGGATCTGCGCCGGGATGTACTCCTGGTCATGGACCACGATGCCGCCGGTATCGATCACCTCGAAGCGGAGACCGTGGTGCTCGGCAAACCCATGCATGCGGTCGCGCGTGATGCCCGGCTCGTCGCCGACGATGGCGCGCCGCTGTCCCGTGATGCGATTAAAAAGGGTGGACTTTCCTACGTTGGGCCTGCCCACAATGACCACCGTGGGAACGGCATTGGACATGAGACTTCATGATAACAGCCAATCAGCGGCCGCGTTTCCACCGGCGATAGCCGGTCAGCCCGATGCCCAGCAGGGCAAGCCCCCAGGTAGCGGGTTCAGGGGCGCCAGAGACGTCGCTGGTTTCCGGCAGATCGATGCGGATGATCTCGCCAGATGCCAAGCCACTGATGTTGAATGTGGTCGTGTGCACCAGGGTGTAGGTTGCACCGGAGTTGAGCCCAACCGAACTGGTTGTTCCCCAGTATGAAGACAGGTAGTAGGCATTCACGCCGGAGGAATAGGTGCTGGCCGGGTCGTACGGGATCGAAATCGGGCCTAACGAAGTGGACCCATCTGCGAGGGTGGTGCAGCCCGTGTCGGGGGGGGCGCAGGTTCCGAGGTTGATGTAGGCATCGGACGTAACGGAGTCCAGTTGGGCCGTGGTGCCCAACTGGTTCGACCAGATGAAATCGCCGAGGAATGAGTAGATCCAGTATTGAGTACTCGTATTGGGCGTAAACGTCGAGGTGAGCGTGAACTGAAGTTGTAAGCTGCTGGAACTCGCCTGGACGTCCATGGGTCCCGCAATTAGGAAGCCGGAACCGAACAAGGACGGCGCGGGCGGGGCCTCTACCGCCGTGCCGCCGGTAACAGCCGCGCCGCTGCCGAGCGAAGGCTGACCGAGGGTGGGAGGTAGATAGGTACCGCCGCACCCTATACACATCCCCAGCATGTTGGAAGCCAAGACAAGGGCGAGAGAGAAAGCAAGCAGGAGCGTCTTCACAGCCGTCCTCCGTGTTGAAAAGAATCAAAAGCAATCCCCGGGATACCAACCGGGGCCATCATTCTAAAAGCCTCAGATAGAGTCTGCATGATTTCGGCGCCCGATGCAAGCCTTTCTTGGGAGTCCAGGATCTGAAAAGCACCATACTGTCGTGTACTTGCAAGGCGGAGGCCGTGGTGCCAAGACGGTGGTGCGCGACGTAGGTACGCACGCGCCCGGGGCCTGACCGCTCTGTCCGCGCGGCACTCGGCCCGGCCCAAAGGGCACCCCGGGCACCCCGGCGCCTTGGGACAGAGAGGTCAGGCCCCTAAAGCGCTAGAGCTTGAATTCGGCGTGGACCACTTGGTCTTCCGGCGCGTGCTTCAGCGAGAAGCCGAGCTTTTCGCAGATCCGCAGCACGTCGCGATTGTCGGGCAGAATATCGGCTACCAGCCGGGTGAGCTTCTCATCGGCGCCGATGATGAGCAGCCGGGCCAGCAGCTCCTTGCCGAGCCCGCGGCCCTGGTAGTGGTCGCTGATCAGTACGGCGACTTCCCCATCGGTGGTGCCGTGGATCTTGCTCATGCGGCCCACTCCCAGGATTTCGGACTCGCCGGTCTCGGGGTTGCGGCGCTCGGCGACGAGAGCCATTTCGCGATCGTAGTCGATGAAGCAGATGCGCGTCAGGCGTTCGTGCGTGACGCGCTGCTCGAGGTTCAGGAGATGGAAATAGCGCAGGTAGACGCTGCGCTCGGAGAGCGTTTCATGGAACCGCACCATGGCTGGTTCATCCTCCGGCCGGATGGGACGAATGTTTACCACACCGCCATCCTTCATGGTCCAGGGCGCTACGTAGCGGGCGGGATAGGCGCGGATGGCGGCCATCGGAATCTGGTCTTGAGAGACCTCGGGGCCGTACACCACCACGCGCGCGTCGAGAGCGATCAGCCCGTCGGGAGAAGCCAGCAGCGGGTTGATGTCGATTTCCTTGATCCAGCGTTGCTCGGCCACCAGCGCGCTGAACCGCACCATGAGCGTTTCGAGCGCCACCAGGTCCACGGGCTTCCGCCCGCGAACGCCCTTCAGGGCCTTGTAGATCTTGGTCTGTTCCATCATGCGGCGCGCCAGCGTGGAATTCAGCGGCGGCAGGCCGAGGGCGCGGTCCTTGAACACTTCGACGAGCTGACCGCCGGTGCCGAACAACAGCACGGGGCCGAACTGCGGATCGATGCTGGAGCCGATAATCAGCTCGTAGGCATCCTTGAGCTTGACCATGGGCTGAACCGTCACACCCTGGAAATGCTGGGCGCCGACCTTCTCGGTGACGGAGGTCTGGATGGAGCGGAAGGCGCGATCGACGGCCTCGGCGCTACCCAGGTTCAACTGCACGCCGCCCACATCCGTCTTGTGGGTAATGGTCTCGGAGTAGATCTTGAGCACCACCGGGTAGCCGATTTCGCCGGCGGCTTTCACGGCGGCGCCGGCGTCGGCCGCGATGATGGTCTTGGCGACGGGAATGCCGTAAGCGGCGAGCACGTTCTTGGATTCGAACTCGGTGAGGATGGTGCGCGATTCGCCGCGGGCCTTCCGGATGATTTCCTCGGTCAGCTTGCGGTCGGGAGCCCAATCGGCGGAATCTTCCGGCATGGCCGGCGTTTCGTACAGGGCCCGCAAATTGTAGCTGTATTGCCACATGTAGTTGAAGGCGCGGGCGGCGGTATCGGGGTAGGGGAAGGTGGGGATGTTGGCGCGGTTGAGGATTTCCTCGCCGGCGGCCACGTCCACGCCGCCCATCCAGCTTGCCAGCAGCGGCTTGCCTTCCTGCTTGGCCAGCGGCTTGAGCTGCTCGGCGATCTGGGTGGGATCGGTCATGGCCTGCGGCGTGAGGATGACCAGCATGCCGTCGCTGTTGGTGTCTTTGCCGGCAATCTCGAGGGCCTTGGCATAACGCTCGGGGGAAGCGTCGCCGATGATATCGACGGGGTT
>PLMF01000143.1:0-1164 GCA_003142355.1 Bryobacterales bacterium | reverse complement strand
CCCTTGGGGCTGGGCTGTTTGGAGAGGACTTCGGCCATGTAGAAGAGGTCGGCAATGTTGTTGACGCGCAGCACGCCGCTGCGGCGGAAAGCGGCTTCCAGCACTTCATCGCTGCCCGTGAGCGACCCGGTGTGCGACGCGGCGGCCTTGGCGGCGGCAGCCGAACGGCCGGGCTTGATGACGATGATAGGCTTGTTGAGGGCCACTTCGCGCGCGGCCGAGAGGAATGCCCGCGCATTGCCAATGCTCTCCATGTAGATGACAATCGAGCGCGTCTTGGGGTCGTTGCCGAGATGGTAAATCAGGTCGCCCCAGCCCACGTCCACCATCGATCCGATGGAGAGGAACGCGCTGAAACCCACCATTTCCTTGAGGCTCCAGTCCAGGACCGCGGTGCAAAGCGCGCCGCTCTGGCTAATGAACCCCACCGAGCCGGGCCGCGCGATGGCGGTGGCGAAGGTGGCGTTCATGCCGGTGAGCGGGGCCATCACACCCAGGCAGTTGGGGCCAATCACCCGGACTTTGCCCGCCTGCGCCTCTTCCAGCACGCGCCGCTCGATGGCCGCGCCTTCGGGGCCGATCTCCTTGAATCCGGCCGAAATGACAATCGCGGCGCGGACGCCGTTCTCGCCGCACTCGCGTATGATCCCCGGCACCGATGGAGGTGGAGTGATAATCACCGCCAGATCCACCTGTTCCGGAATGTCCGTGATCGATTTGTAGGCCTTCACGCCCAGAACATTAGACCGCTTGGGGTTGACCGGGTAGACGGTGCCCCCAAACGGGCTGCTGACCAGGTTCCAGAACAAGGTCCGGCCGACCGTGTTTTGAGTTTCCGTGGCGCCGACTACGGCGACGCTCTTGGGTGTAAAGAATACGTCCAGGGGCTGGGTCCTCTGGTTCATTTTCTTGCGAGAGGGCTTGGTTGCCTGCATGTCTTTCGGTATCCGCCTTTGGTCCGAACGGGGCCGCGTTTTACGCCTCCACCACGTCCGGAGAATTGAGTCTATTCTTGCGCGCAGCCGTTTCGATCGAATCGAAACATCGAGGCGCTCTTGAACCAGTATAACGGTGCACCTCGCGTTCCAAAGAACCGCTTAGTATTATCAAGAAGTTGGAGCCGGTCCGGGGGTGCATCTGGGTGATATAGCGCAGCCCGTAGTG
>PLMF01000159.1 GCA_003142355.1 Bryobacterales bacterium | reverse complement strand
GAGCCGGAGCGCGCTTCCCGGCCGTTCTCGCGCGACCGCGACGGGTTCGTCATCGCCGAAGGGGCCTGGTTTTTTATTTTCGAGGAAATGGAACGGGCCAAGGCGCGCGGCGCGCACATCTACGGTGAGATCGCCGGTTACGGCTCCACCTGCGAAGCGTTCCACCGCGTGCGCCTGGAAGAATGCGGCGAAGAGCCCGCGCGCGCCATGGGCCTGGCGCTCGGCGAAGCCGGCATTCCGCCCTCCGCCGTTCAGTACATCAATTACCACGGCACTTCGACGGAGCTGAACGACCGCATCGAAACGCGCGCCACCAAGCTGGCGTTCGACGGGCACGCCTACAAGCTGGCCGGCTCGTCGTTGAAAAGCCTCATCGGCCATCCGCAAGGCGCATGCGGGGCCGCCGGCGTGGCGGCCACGCTGCTGGCCATGCGGGATGGCGTTGTGCCGCCCACCATCAACGTGGATGAGCCCGATCCCGAGTGCGACCTCGACTACGTGCCCGAGCCCGGCCGCCGGCTCGAGATCGAGTACGCGGTGGGCAACTGCATCGCTTTCGGCAGCAAGAACTCGGCGCTGGTGCTGCGGAAGGTATAAGAGAAACTACGCGCCCATCTCGCGGCGGATGGCGTCGGCGATGCGCGCGCTGAAGCGCTCCACTTGTTCCAGGTCGGGCCCTTCCACCATGACGCGCGCCAGCGGTTCGGTTCCGGAGAAGCGCACCAGGACACGGCCCGTTCCGGCGAAAGCTTCTTCCACCAGCCGGATCTCCCGCGCGATGGACGGAAGCTCGGTGAGCCCCTTCTTTTCCCGCACGCGCACGTTCACCAGCCTCTGCGGGTAGACCTCGAGGTCCGCCGTCAACTCGTCCAGACCCACGCCGGCCCGGAGTGCGATCTCGAACAAGCGCAGCGCGGTGAGAAGGCCGTCGCCGGTGGTCGAGTACTCGCGAAAAATCACGTGGCCGGACTGCTCTCCGCCCAGGGCCGCGCCCAGCCGCACCATTTCTTCCAGCACGTACTTATCGCCCACCGGCGTGCGGGTCATCCGGATTCGCTCGCGCTGGAGGGCCCGTTCCAGGCCGAGGTTCGACATCACCGTCGACACCACCGTATCTCCGGGAAGATGTCCGGCGGCCTTCATGGCGCGCGCCGCGGCCAGCAGCACGGCGTCGCCATCCACGATCTTGCCGCTCGCGGCGACGAAGATGGCTCGATCGGCGTCGCCGTCGAAGGCCACACCGAAATCGGCGCGGTACGCGAGCACGGCGTCCCGCAATCGCTCGACGTGCAGGGCGCCGCAGTCCAGGTTGATGTTGCGGCCGTCGGGCTCGCAGAAAAGCGCTTTCACGTCGGCGCCCAGCCGCCGGAACAGGGACGGGCCCAGCAGGGAAGCCGCGCCGTTGCCGCAATCCATGGCCAGCGTCACTCCGTCGAAGCGCACCGTGGCAGTCGAGACCAGGTACTCGAGGTACTGCCGGTCCAGGCCCTCATCCACGGCGATCATCGCCGGCGCCGGCGCGACACCCAGTTCCCGCAGCCGGAAAATCTCCTGCTCGATGGCATGCTCTTCCGCGTCCGGCAGTTTGAAGCCGCTGTGGGTGAAAACCTTGATGCCGTTGTCCTGGTAGGGGTTGTGCGAGGCGGAGATCATCACGCCGGCGACAAACGGCCCGGTGCGCGTCAGGTAAGCGATGCCCGGAGTGGTGACCACGCCCGCATAGCGCACTCGCGCGCCGCTCCGCTCGAGGCCGCCCGCGACCAATTCCGCGATCCACGGGCTGGACTCGCGCGTATCGGCGCCCACCAGGATCTCTCCGGTACCCATGGCCTCGCGCCCCAGCGCCGCGCCGAATGCAAAGAGGGTCGCCGGATCGAGAGGATATTCCCCCGCGACTCCGCGAATCCCATCCGTACCGAATAGTTCCTTGGCCACTCCCTACCTTTTCTTCTTCATGGTGACAGTAACTACGACCTGCGGCGAAGATTGGAATCGCACGAAGGAGTCTTCCACGAATGCATTGACGCGGAACTCGGACGTGCCCACCACGGAAGAGAGATCCACCGGGTCGGTGACGGCCGCGGTGATGCGAGCCACGTGGCTGCTGGGACCGGCGATCGCCAGTCGATCGGGCGCCACCGACTGGTGCGCCACCGTGTATCCGTTCTGCCCCTGGCCGGCAATGCGCACCACGACCGGCACCAAGCGGACCGTGCGCCGCTCGAAAAGGAACCGCACCTCCGAGGGAATGGAGCGCACCATGCGCACCCCGCGCGCCAGTTTCACATTGCCCGCGCCAATGGTGAACGTGCGCTCTCCGGGCCGGACGTCCGACATCTCGAGAACCACCGCCGGCTGGATGCCGTCTCCCGCGGCGCGCAGTTCGCCGGAGGGGCCGCGCAACTCGAGCGACACCGAGCCTACGGGATCGGAGCTGATTTCGAGATCGTCGGGCAGGTTCCTGTATTCCAGCCGCACCGTCGCGAACGTGGACAGTTCGGGCTCGCTCGCCACCAGGGCCCACAACACCACCGCGGCGGCGAGCGAAAGCAGCTTCCACCCGAAATTGTGAAACACCAGCCGGAGGATCCACTGCAACGCCCCCTGCAACGTCTGCTTCATGACCGGGCCGCTTTCTCGGCCGGCCGGCCGTCGGCAGGTTCAGGACCAGTCTCTTGCGCCGGCCGCCGCACGTCGAAATGCAGATTGATGCGCTCCTCCACTTCGGTCACGGAAAGCCCCTGGCTCAGCTCGCCGAACGAGGCCACGGAAATGAGGCCGGATTCTTCGGAAATGACGATCGAGAGACAGTCCGTCTCCTCCGTAATTCCAATGGCGGCGCGGTGACGGGTGCCGAACGTCCGCGAAAGGGCGGGGTTGGTGGTCAGGGGCAGAAAACACGCCGCCGCGGCGATGCGGCCCTTCTGCACGATCACCGCTCCGTCATGCAGGGGAACGCCGGGCTGAAAAATCGACAGCAACAGGTCGCGCGACAGAAGCGCTTCCAGCGGCACTCCGCTCTCGATGAACGTGCGCAGGCCGATGTCGCGCTCCAAAACGATCAGAGCGCCGGTACTCCGCTGGGCGAGATCTTCCACCGCGAGCAGAATCTCGTTGGCCGATTCCGGCGCGTGGAAGCCCGCGCCCAGCCACCGTTTGCGCCCGATCCGCGCCAGGGTGCGGCGAATCTCCGACTGGAACAGAACGATAATCGCCAGGCCGATATAAGGAACGATGAAGGAGAGCACCGACCGCAGCGCCTCCAGTCCGGCCCACAGCGCCACGGCATACAGCAGAACCATCACGAAGATACCGATGAGAATGTGGCCCGCGCGGGTCCCGCGCACCACCATCAGGGCCTCATAGACCAGGACCGAGACCACCACGATATCGACGATCCCGGTAAGTCCCAGGTTCGGCATGGCGGGCAGGAATCGGAACATGTGCGGCATGGGCGCCCAGCCCTCCATCTTAACTTAGGGCGCTCGGTGAATGCCTTGGTTGTCGGGGAGCGGAGCACGTTGCAGCCGTCCACGCGGTCCAGCGGAATCCGGTTCCGACTCGGGTTGGAAGCGGAGAATCGGCTCGCGCGGCCTGGCCTGGCATTACTCGTGTCTTAACGCTTCGATTGGATCGAGGCGCGCCGCCTTGCGGGCGGGAAAGAAACCGAACACGACGCCCACCATCGCCGAGAAGACAAACGCCAGCGCCGACATCTGCATATCGGGGATGAAGGCGATGTCCATGAGCCGGCATCCCAGGTACGAGACAGCGAGTCCGAGGGTAATGCCCATCACTCCTCCCAGCGAAGAGAGCACTATGGATTCCACCAGGAACTGAATCATGACATCGTTGTCGAAAGCCCCAATGGCCAGGCGCACGCCGATCTCGCGGGTGCGCTCGGTGACTGAGACCAGCATGATGTTCATGATGCCGATGCCTCCTACCAGCAGGCTGATTGCAGCGATGGCGCTGAGCAGCGCCGTGAGCAGATGCATGGTGGTCGTCAGCGTACTCAGAAGCTCCTCGGAGCTCATCACGGTGAAGTCGTCCTCGTCGCCAGGCTGCAGGCCGCGGCGTTGGCGCATCAACTTACGCACCTCTTCCGTGACTAGCGCGGCGTTGGCATCCTCCCGCAAGCCGATCTGCACCCCATTGATCTTCCGGTTTCCGGAAATGCGGCGCTGGAAAGCGCGCAGCGGAACCAGCACCAGATCGTCCTGGTCCATGCCCATGCCGCCTTGTCCCTTGGCTGTCAGCAACCCTGTTACCTGGCAGGAAATCGACTGAAGCCGCACCTGGCTGCCTACCGGATCCTGTTCGGCGAAGAGTTGCTTGCGCACCGTGGCGCCGAGGATGCACACGGCCGAGCCGGCGCTGATCTCGGCAGCGGTGAAATCGCGGCCGGATTCGAGAGCCCAGCTTTTCACCTGGATGTAAGCGTTATCCACGCCGTAGACTGTGCTCGACCAGTTCGCATTGCCATAGATGACCTGCATGGATTTGGACGCGGTGGGCGCCACTGCCGTAATCCCAGGCAGTTCTCCGGCCAGGGCCGCGATGTCGGTATCTTCGAAGAGCTTGGCCTGCTCTCGCATCCCGTTTCCGGGGCCGCGTTGCTGGCCCGGCATCAGCATGATCACGTTCGCGCCGAGGCTGTTGATTCCCGATGCCACGCTCGCCGTGGCGCCGTTGCCCAGGTGGACCATGACGATGACCGCGGCCACGCCGATGATGATTCCCAACACGGTCAGCGTCGAACGCATTACGTTGCGGCGAATGGCCGCCAGCGCCAGAATGATGGCATTCCAGATCATGAATCGCTCCTCGCCGCTTGGTCCTTCTTTCCGGCGCCGGCATCCGCCGCGGGACTGTTCGCCATGTCCGTATGAACCACTCCATCGCGAAACGAAATGGTGCGTTTCGCATAGCTGGCCATATCCCGATCGTGGGTCACCATGGCGATGCTGAGGCCTCGCTCGCGATTCAGCGTGCACAGCAGCTCCATGATCTCCCGGCTGCGCGCGCTATCCAGGTTGCCGGTCGGTTCGTCGGCCAGCAGAACGGCGGGTTCGCACACCATGGCGCGTGCGATGGCCACGCGCTGTTGCTGCCCGCCCGAAAGTTCGGCCGACGTGTGGTCCCACCATTTGGCCAGGCCCACCATCTCCAGGGCGCGGAACCCGCGTTCCCGCCGCTCGGAGCGTTTCGTGCCGCGGTAGATCAACGGCAACTGCACATTCTCGAGCGCCGAGGTGCGCGCCAGCAGGTTGAAGCCCTGGAATACGAATCCCAGGTAGTAGCGCCGCAAGCGCGCACGCTGCTTGCGCGTGAGACCCCCCACGTCGATGCCCTTAAACAAATAGGAGCCGCCCGAGGGCGTGTCCAGGCATCCCAGAATGTTCATGCAGGTCGACTTGCCCGAGCCGCTCGGTCCCATGATGGCGACGAAGTCCCCGTCGTCGATGCGGAAGTTGGCGCCGTCCAGGGCCATCACCGCGCCCTCGCCGGCGCCGTACTGCTTCACTACATTGCGGAACTCCATCAGGGGCTGGCGCTCCCCGCCCGGTCCGGGATCGGATTTCGCCGGCATCATCTCGAGTCCCTGAGCGTTTCCACAATCAGCGCCGCGCCTGGCGCCACATTTCCGGACTTGATTTCCGTGAGCTTGCCGTCGGTCGCTCCGAGCGTAACCGGAATCGCAAAGGGTTTGCCGTTTTGGACGACCCACAAGCGGGGGTTGTTGAGCGCCGCCGGAGCTTCGCTCTCCTTCTTCGTCCCGGACCCGGGATTGGGCGCCAGCCTGCTAAAGAAGCCTCCCCCGGTTTCGGTAGTGGCGGAGGGAGTGAAACGAAGCGCATGATTGGGCGCCAGTAAGGCGTTCTTCAGCGAGAGGACGGTGATGCCCGCGGTCGCGGTCATTCCCGGCCGGAGCAACAGTTCGTCGTTCGAAACGGAGATCACTGCAAGGTACGTAACGACGTTGTTGGTGGTTGACGAGTTGAAGCGGAGTTGCGTGATCCTGCCTGGGAACTGCCGCCCCGGATAGGTGTCCACGGTGAAGTTTACCTTCTGGCCTTCTCTCACCTCGCCGATGTCCGCCTCGTCTATGTTGACCTCCAGCTTCATCTTCTTCAGATCTTCGGCGATCTGGAACATGGTGGTTACGGAGAACGAGGCGGCGATGGTTTGGCCCGGCTCCACGTTACGCGCCAGCACGACTCCGTTCACCGGCGATTTGAGCACCGCCTTAGCCACGTTGGTCTCATCCATCTTCAGGCTCGCTTCGGCCTGAGTGACGGCCGCCTGGGCGGTAGTTACGGCCACTTTGGCGCGATCGTAGGCGGCTTTGGCGGTATCGACGTCCTGCTGCGAAACGAGCTGGCCCTTGGAGCGCTTGCTGGCATCCACCAGGCGGTTGTATTTCACTTCGTTTTCGGCAACCGTGACCTTCGCATCCTCGACCTTGGCGCGGGTGCTTTGGAGTTGCGCCTTATCTTGCGCCACCTGCGCGTCCAGTTTTTCGGTGTTGATCCTCGCCAGAACCTGGCCTTCCTTCACGGCGCCGTTGTAATCCACCAGCACCTCGTCGATGATGCCGGAAACCTCGCTGCCAACGTCCACGGTTCGCGTCGGTTTCAACTGGCCCGTAGCCGTGACAGTCACGGTCAAATCGCCTCGCCGCGCGGCTTCGGTGCGGTACCGCACCACCGGCTGCGCGGCCGCGGTCTTCTGCTTGCCGGTCCAATAAGCGATTCCCGCGCCCACCAGCAGCAGAAACACCAGCCAGCGAACCAGCCGGAACCAGCGTTTCTTCCCGGGAGCGATGCCCAGTGTCTCTTTGATCTCCATCGCTTCGGTCTTCATGGTTTTCAGTCCTTTTGTTTCCGCATTGTCTTGCCTTGTCGAATCAGTTCCACCCGCCGCCCATCGCCTTGTACAGCCGGATCAGGTTGGCGGTGACAGTCGCGTCGCTCTGCGCCAGGCTGTTTTGCAGACTCAATACGGACCGCTCGGAATCGAGCACGGTCAAGAAGTCCTTCAGTCCCGTCCGGTAGAGTTCGCGGGACATATCGGCGGCGTTCTCGGCGGCCTTCGCGGCTTCGGCCAGCGACTTCCGCCGCACCTGTTCCGCGGCGAACGCCTGCAGCGCATCTTCCACGTCCTGAATCGCGCTCAGTACCGTGCTCTCGTACGAGATTTCGTACTGCTCGAGCGCGATGTTTTGCAGGTTCACTTGCTCCTTCAGCCTCCTGCGGTTGAAGAACGTCTGTTGCACGGAGCCGGCCAGGCTGGAGGCCAGCGCCGCCGGCGTCAGCAGATTCGGGAGGTTCGTCGAACCGAAATTGAATGCGCCGGAGAGCGTAAACGACGGATACAGGTTCGCCTTCGCCACGCCGACGCGAGCCGATTGCGCGGCGTACTGCCGCTCGGCCTCGCGAATATCGGGGCGGCGGCGCACCAGGTCGGCCGGAATGCCGACCGCGACTTCGGCGGGAATGGACGGCACCGGCTTCACCTCGGCAAGTTCCGCGTCGATCGCGCCGGGCCTCTCGTCAAGCAACACCGCGATCGCATTCGAGGACTTCCGAATGCTGGTTTCGAGGCTGGGAATTCCGGCGCGCGTCGATTCCACTGTTTGCAGCGCCTGCTGCACATCGAGCGCGGTGGTAAGGCCGCTTTCGAATTTCGCCACCGTCATTTGATAGGTGTCTTCGTACTTGGCCAGGTTCGCCCTGGTGACGGCGAGCTGCGCCTGGTAGGAGCGAACATCGACGTAATCCAGCGCCACTTCGGCGGTGAGCGACACCAGCGTGTTGCGAAGATCTTCCTCGGCGGCTTGTATATCCCGCTCGTACGCCGTGACGGAACCCTGGAGCTTCTTGAAGAAATCCGGTTCCCAACTCGCGTTCAACCCGGCGGAATAGGACTGCCCGAGTTGACCCATCGTGCGCGTGCTCGGACGGTTGCCGGCGGCGGAACCGCTGGCGGTATAGGTGGGCAGCAGGTCCGCGCGCGCCGACTCGCGGTTGGATCGCGCCTGCCGGATCCTGGTCTCCGCTTTGCGAAGGTCGAGGTTGGCTTTGACGGCGCGCTCCTCGAGAGACGTCAGGGGTGGATCCTCCAACGTCGCCCACCAGCGGGCGAGAGTCGCATCGTCCGCGGGCTTGGCAGCCGCTCCGCCGGCCTCGGCCGTATTCCACTTTTCGGCTTGGGCGAGTTGCGGCGACGCAGGCGGCTTATAGCTCACCCTCCGGCTTGCGCAGCCGCCCAATAGCGACATGCAAACCAGGGCTGCAACTCCGGCGTAAACGGCGCTTCTCTTCATTGGTTGGACCTTTCGCACACATATCCGGCGTGCGCAACGCTCGCGTCATGGCCATCCTCTTGGGGCCTGACGCAAGCGGGAAGGACAGTCGCGGATAGCGTTCGGCGCTGTTCCGAAGCCGCTCCCCGCACTGCACCGAAACGGAGCCCTGGAGGGCCTTCGATGCGGCGCGCCCCAGCGCTCTTCGAGTTATCCTGTGCGGCTGTGTTCCACCGGTGGCTTTACTTGGCTCTCTTGAGAACCACGAAGGTCTCGTTACCCATTACGGAGATACTCAGCTTCATCTCATCTCCGCTTACCGTACCGGCGTAGGCCATCGGCCCGAATTCCATGTTGATTTCGAACGACACCTTATCGCCGTCGATCTTGCCCTTCTCGATCTTTACGTCGTTCCCCATGAAGTTCATGGTTCCATTCAAGACGTTCCCGTCGGCTTTCAAACTGGCGCTGATATCCATAGCGCCCCCGGGCGTCTCCATGGTTCCCTTCCATGTGCCGTTGACATCGGCGGCGAATGCTGCCAGGGCCGTCAGCATCAGCAGAATCACTGTCCTTCGCATCTTCGGTCGTTCTCCCTTCTATATTCATTAAACGGCGTAAGCGGGTCCGGCGAAGCTTAAGTTTTGCAAATCCGAAAATCGCGGCTTGGCGGCGCATGACAATTCTCAAGAATTGTTAATAGCCGCAACCGATCGCAACTTCCGCCGCGGTTATGCGGTAAAAAGGAAGTCAGCGTGGAAAAGGATGGTCGAGAGGGCGCATCGATTCTCGTCATTGACGATGATGTGCGTTTGTGCCAGCTCATTGCGGAGTTCTTCTCGGGAACGGGCTATGTAATTCAGGCGGTGCACGACGGCCCCTCCGGCCTGGCCCGGGCGATAGAGGGCCGCTTCGATCTGATTCTTCTGGATGTCATGCTTCCCGGCATGGACGGTTTCGAACTCCTGACGCAATTGCGCCGGCGTTCGGCCACGCCCGTCATCATGCTCACTGCGCGCGGGGCCGAGCAGGATCGCGTGACCGGACTGAACGCAGGCGCCGACGATTACCTGGTTAAGCCGTTCGGCCCCGAGGAGTTGGCCGCCCGAATCGGATCCGTGCTGCGCCGCTCGCGCCACACCCTGTCCGCGAAACCCGAGACCGTTCTGGTGGGCCGGTTGCGGCTGAGCGCGGCCACGAGGCGCGCCTGGATAGAGAATGCAGCGATCGATATCACCGCGACGGAGTTCGACATCCTGGATCTCCTGGTTCGCGCCTCCGGCCGGGTTGTCACCCGCGATGAGGTGTGCGGTATGCTGTACCAGCGCCAAGCCACGCCGTTCGAACGGGCGATCGAGGTGCACATCAGCCGGCTCCGGAAGAAGACCGAGGGGGCCGGCGTCGTAATCCGCTCGATTCGGGGCGCCGGTTATCTGTTGGCGGAAGACGAACAGGCATGAGATCGATATCCGCAAAGATCATTGTGTGGTCTGTCGCCGCGCTCGCGATCTCTCTGGCGGTGTTCTTCCTGGTGGCGCAGAGCGTGTTGGGCAACTGGGTAAGGGAGCGCTTCGGACAATACAACAGCCTGCATTTCGAGCAGGCGCGTACAGCCTACGAGGCCGGCGGTTCCCAGGGACTGTCGCAGTACCTTGGAAAGCTGAACCGGCCGGACCTCGAGCGGTTTTACCTGACCGACGCTCAAGGGACGGACCTCGAGACCGGGGAGAACCGCCGGGAGATGATTCGGAGCATCGTGGGTCAGCCTGGATCCGCTACCAAATACAAGGATCGGATCGTATTCGGTAACGTCTCCGAAGACCGCCGCTATATCTGGGTCGTCTCCGGACCTCCGCCGTCTCCGGCGCGACTGGCGCCTTTCTACATTCTTGTTTTCGCCGTCGTGGGGGGCCTGTACTGGTTGTCGGCCGCGAACATCGCTTTGCCGTTGCGCCGCCTGGCGGCTGTGGTCGATCGTATCGGACACGGCGATCTGGCCGCCCGGGCGGAGACGAAGTCCAAGGACGAGGTGGGCAATCTGGGACGATCCGTCAACGCCATGGCCCAACGCATTCAGACGCTTCTCACCGCGGAACGCCAACTGCTTCAAGACGTTTCGCACGAGCTTCGGTCGCCGCTGGCGCGTCTCGCCTTCGAGGCGGAAATGGTGCGCAAGACATCCGACCCGGATGCGGCGGCTTCCCGGCTCCGGCGCGAGATTGACCGCCTGTCGGAGCTTGTGGGCGCGTTGATTGATATGGCCCGGGCGGAAGGAGAACCTGGCAGTGTGGAAATGGAAGATGTCCGCATCGGCGACCTGCTGCGGAGCATAGCGGACGATTGCGCCGTGGAAGCCGCCGCCAGGGGTTGCGCCATTTTACTGACGCCGCCTGACGTCGTCGATGTTCGTGGAAACTGCGAGTTGTTGCGCCGGGCCATCGAAAACGTCGTCCGAAATGCAGTACGTTATGCGCCCCAAGGGACAGCGGTGGAGATCGATTTGAGCCGCAATGGCCCGGACATCGTCATCGCCGTGCGGGACTACGGACCCGGCATCCCCGAGGAGCTAATCTCTCGAATCTTCGCCCCATTCTTCAGGGTGGATCCTTCGAGAAACGCGAATACGGGCGGCCTTGGGCTTGGTCTCGCTATCGCCCGCCGCGCAATCGGAGTTCATGGCGGACATATCTCCGCGGAGAACGTTCGCCCAGGCGCTCTGTTTCGAGTCACGATGCCGCGCGCTGCAATCCAGGGTTGAGAGAGCCAACACGAGCGCGGAAGCCCAGGCCAGTGCGTGGCCGCAGCCAACCCGGCCGCCCCGCTGGATACAATGAGTCATGCCCTTCGTCGGGATTCCGGAAGCCATCGATGAGATCCGCGCCGGCCGCATCGTGGTGGTGGCGGACGATGAAGACCGGGAAAACGAGGGCGACCTGACCATCGCCGCCGAAAAAGTCACCCCCGAGATCGTCAATTTTATGGTCATGCACGGCCGCGGGCTGATCTGCCTGGCCCTGACGCCGGAACGCTGCGACTACCTCCGGCTGCCGCTCATGAGCTCCCAGAACACCTCCAATTTCGGCACCGCCTTTTGCGAATCCATCGACGCCCGCGCGGGCGTCACCACCGGCATCTCCGCCGCGGACCGCACCCGCGCCATCCTGACCGCCACCGATCCGGAATGCCGGCCCGAGGACCTGGCGCGGCCCGGCCATGTCTTTCCCCTGCGCGCGCGCGAAGGGGGTGTGCTGGTGCGCGCCGGCCAGACGGAGGCGTCCGTGGACCTCGCCCGTCTCGCCGGGCTGACGCCCGCCGGGGTCATCTGCGAGATCATGAATGACGACGGCACCATGGCGCGGGTGGCGCAGCTCCGGGAATTCTGCGCCCGCCACAGCCTGAAGATGATCTCGGTAGCGGACCTGATTCGCCACCGCATGAAAACCGAGCGGTTCATCCGCCGGCTGGCGGAAGGCTCCATCGAAACGGAGTTCGGCGAATTCCTCACGGTTGCGTATGGCAGCGACCTGAACCCCGAGTGCCATCTCGCCCTGGTGCGCGGCGACGTGGCCGGCCAGGAGCGCGTCTTGGTGCGCATGCATACCCGGTGCCCGTACGGCGACGTTTTCGGCTCCACGACCTGCGATTGCGGCCGCCTGGTGCGCAATTCGCTCGGCGCCATCGCCGCGGAGGGCCTGGGCGTGCTGGTTTACCTGCATGAAAGCGGGCCTGGCTTCCGCACCGAGCGGGACGGTTATGGCCGGCAGCGCATTGTGTCGCATGGCCGGGATTTCATGCACTACAAGGACCAGGCCGGGCAGCGGCAACTGCAACACGAACATGGCATTGGCGCCCAGATCCTCTCGGACCTGGGGTTGCACACCATCCGGCTGCTCACCAACCACCCGCGAAAAATCGTTGCATTGGAAGGATTTGGCATCGAAATCGTGGATCAGGTTCCGGTCGAGCACTGAGGCACAAACCGCGCCAACCCCGGAACTTTCGAGGTAGTCAACGCGTTAACAATGAGGGAGGCATAACGTCCTGATTGTTATGAAGACACAAATTCTCGCCACCGCGACGCTTTTCGCCGTTTTTTCCGGCATGCTTTCAGCCGCCGACGCGCGGCTGCTCAACCTGGTAATGCCCGACGCCACGGTTTTGGCGGGCGTGAACGTGGATCAGGCCAAAGCCACGCCGTTCGGCCAATACGTGCTGACAACGCTGCTCGGGTCCCAGGCCCAGCAGTTACAGCAGTTGGCGACGCTGACCGGATTCGACCCCCGGCGCGATGTGAGCGAGCTGTTGCTCGCCTCCGGCAGCGCGCCCGGCAAAAGGACCGGCCTAGCCGTGGCGCGCGGCGTCTTCGACCTCGCCAAAATCGCGGCTGCGGCCCAGTCGGCCGGGGCGGGCGCCGAAACGTATGGCGGCGTGTCCATTATCGAAGAACCCGAGCACCAGAACGGCTTCGCATTCCTGGATTCCACGCTGGTGGTGGCGGGCGACCTGGCGAACGTCAAGGCCGCCATCGACCGCCGCAACGAAGGCCCCACCATCCCCGCCGCGCTGGCCGCTCGAGTGAACCAGTTGAGCTCCGCCCAGGACGCGTGGGCCATCTCGACCGTGCCGCCGTCCACGCTGAGGCCATCGGCAGCGGCCCCGCCGGCTGCGGGAGTCGACATGCAGAACGCGCTGCAGAAGATCGAATCGGCCAGCGCCGGAGTGAAGTTCGGCTCCATGGTGGTGGTGACCGGCCAGGCGCAGGCCGCCACGCCGCAAGACGCATCCTCGGTGGGCGACGTCTTGAAGCTCTTTGTGAGCATGGCGCAGCTTCAGGCCGCGAAGCACCCCGAAGCCGCGGCGCTGGCGCAGTCACTGGTGGTCAGCACGCAAGGCAGCACCGTGAAGATCACGCTGAGCCTGCCCGAGGCCCAGATTCAACAACTGGTGAAGCCCAAGGCGGCCGCCCGCAAAATCGTCCAGATGTAAAGACGCACACGGCTAAGTGCAGATACTGCCTCCGAACGTGCAGTTTTCGCCGCTTCAGCACGCCGGCGCCCGGTGACTCAACTGGTCCGCCTCTCGAATCGTAATGGAGGCAAACGTGCCCTACCTTTCCTGTTGGAGCACGCACAGGCCAACCATCCCGGACTTTGGAGGAACATCTTGACTACCTTGAGGACATTAACGGAAACGGCGTCGGAGCTTGGCAAAGAGGCCAAAGAGTCGGTGGAGGAGTTAGGCCGGTCCGCCGGCGGGAAACTGGATCAGGCGCGCGACGATACAGGGGAAGCGCTCCACGCGGCTGCTTCGTCGGTTCGCACAACGGGACACAAGGGTTCCGAGGCAATCGACAACTGCTCAACCCGCACAGCGGATCGACTGGACGCTACGGCATCATATGTCGAAGATCACGACCTGAGAGATGTGTTCACCGGTCTGCGGGGGTTTGCTCGCCGGCACCTGACAGGCTCTCTGGTGGCCGCGGTCGCGGTCGGCTTTCTGGCCGGATCCGCCATATGCCGGGCGACACACTCGTGCTCGTGCGGAAAAGCACCTGAAAACACGTAACGACGTTCTTTCGTGACGTGTAGTTGGCATCGGCTCGAACGGGTCTTAGAAGTATGAGCGAGATGCGGCCCCCGAAGTTGTTCGCCGTGGCCTGCCTGTTTTCGCTGGCAGTTGCGCCGCTGAAAGCGCAAACGCTGTTGGGAATCCCTGTCCCATCCGCGGTCGCAGTGGATTCCCAAGGTGCCATCTATCTCGCGGGCTATACATTGGTCGCCCGCCTCACCACCACCGCGGGGGTCCTTCCAGCCCACCGTCCCTCCCGGTGGCTGTACGAAATCAAGAACGGCATATTGCACCCACGGCTTCGTAGCGAAGGTAAGCCCCTCGGACGGCGGGAACTCGAAAACCTCACCCTGGCGGCCGAGAATGCGCGCGGCGTTTGGGGCTGGACGTGGCTGGAGGGAATTGTGGCGGACGTGCGTTACGCGCTTCGGGTGCTGGCGAGACGGCCCAGCTTTACCGCGGTGGCAGCGGAGGACAAGACGCTGCGCATTGACGAAGTCGCCACTGCGGAGGACCTGTTCGACCGCACGCTCGATCAGGACCGCTTGATCGAAACCCTGGCCTGGGGCTTCGGTGTACTGGCCCTGATTCTGGCGGCGGTTGGACTGTATGGGCTGCTGAGCTTCGAAGTGACCAGGCGAACGGGCGAGATTGGAATCCGCATGGCCGTCGGAGCGCAGAAAGGCGACATCATGAGGCTGGTGCTGCGGGAGGTCGCGCTGGTGGCCGGAATCGGGTTCGTAGTGGGAGCAGTCGGGTCGGCGGCCTGGCTTCCGGCAAGACGGGCCGCGTTGACCGACCCGATGTCCGCTTTGCGAAACGAGTGAGCTACGCCCGCCCCGCCGGGCACAAGTCCCGGAAGAACTGGCAGCGGTGGCAACGCTCGCCTTCGTTCAACGGGAACTCCAGCTTCGATTGCGCTTCCTCGAAATCGCGCACAATCTGTTCCGGCCGTTCCAACAGCGACGGCGTCAGGTCCACTTCCACCAGCGTGTTCGGCCGCAGGAAGTATAGCCAGGCGCGGTCCGGCACGCGGCCGGCAAAGCGCTCCACTGCCAGCGCATAGAGGCGCAACTGCAGGGCGTGGTCTTGCGCGCGCCGATGCGCTTCCGTGGCGGTGACGGAATCGGTNNGAATCACCAGGTCCTCCACGGCCATCAGGAAATCGAACTCCCGCTCCACGCGGCTGGCCCGCTCCAGGCGGCGGCCCAGCGGGCTCTGGCGGAAAACGCCGGCCAGGCGCAGCGCTTCCTCGTCCGGCTCGGGAACCGGGCTTCCCGCCAGCAGCGCGTGTACCTGACTGCCGAGTTCGCCGGCGGAGATGCCGCCCACTTCCTCCGCCTCCGGCAGTTTCCGCGGACGGCCCTCCAAGCCCAGGTAATGGCCGAGGTAATACTGCCGCGGGCAATTCGCGAACGCCACCAGATCCGTGACGGTGGCGTTGCTGTTCTGCTGCTCGGTGACTTCTGGCCGCAAGAGCAGTTCTATGTTGTCGACAGGCTCGACAGGCCGAAAGGCCTGTCCCACGTCCGGCATGCGGTCCGTCACCAGCAGGTGCAGCCTCCATTCTTTACCGTCCGGAGCCGTGCGGGTCAGGAGTTCGTCGCGGCATGTATCCAGCGGCAGTTGCAGTTTGTCCGCCACCACCCTGGCCCATTCCTTGGGCTTTCCAGAAAAACTCAAGACAAGCTGCTGCTCGGCGCGCGTCATCGCCACGTACAGCAACCGATGGCTTTCCGCGTTCTCCCGCTC
The DNA here is from genome assembly GCA_003142355.1 of Bryobacterales bacterium. The sequence continues at coordinate 15,898 of PLMF01000159.1, read as the reverse complement.
GGCTCGCTCTTGGCGGATCTCATGCTGGAATAGATCGTCCTCGTCTTCGCGCTTGGCGGGGTTGCGCCAGCGCGCTCCCAGCCCGATCCGCGGGGAAAACGTCACCACCGGCAGTTTCGTTTCCACGCCCTTGTGCAGCGCCGCCACGAACACCATCGGAAACTCCAGACCCTTGGCGGAATGCACGGTCATCACCTGGACGGCGTTGGCGGAATCTTCCGACGGCGCATCGGGCTCGCGCGGGTTCGAGGCGCGGACCAGGGCCAGTTCCTCCACGAATTCGTCCAGCGACATGCGGGACGCGGCGTCGCGCGCTTGCGCCAGGAACTTGTCGATATTGGGCCCGCCCGGGTACCCGCAATCGTCGATGGCCGCCAGCAGCAGGCGGTCGAACGAGACGTACTCGCGGCGGATGCGCCACTCCCGCAAACGGTCGCGGAAACGGGCGAGCTGGTCGTAATCTTCGTCGTCGAATTCCGCGCCCGGGCGCATCAGCGAGGCTCCGAGGTTATCGCCCATGATTTTGAGCCGCAGCAGGGATTCGTCGGATACCGCCACCAGCGGCGAGCGCAGCACGGCCGCCAGGCTGATCTCATCGCGAGGGTTGGCGATGACGCGCAGCAGACAGGTCAGGTCGTTTACCTCGCGTGCCTCATAGAAGCCCTTGCCGCGGTTCACCAGGTACGGAATCCCGGCTTTCTCGAAGGCGGCGGTGAACGCCGCCATCACCTCCGTGTTCCGCACCAGCACCGCCACGTCTTTGAAATCGAATTCGGCTTCCAGGATGCGGCGCGCCACCCATTGCGCTTCCATCTCCAACTCCGTGGCGGCCACGACGTCCACGCACACGGGTCTGGGCTTCTCGAACTTGCGGGCAGCCGTCAGCCTGCGCGCTTCGATTCCCGGCGCGCCATCCACGATGGTCTCCACCGCGCTCAGAATCTCCGGCCGGCTGCGGAAATTGTCGGCCAGGTTGACCAGGCGCCGGCCGCGGCGAACGATCGCCGCGCGGTACTCGAGGAAGCCTTGCGGCTCGGCATGGCGGAAACCGAAGATGGACTGGTTGATGTCGCCCACCGCGTAGAATCGGTCGGGCGGCCGCACGTGTTTGAGCAGTTCCGCCTGTTGCCCGTTGGTGTCCTGGAACTCATCCATGAGGATGTGGTCGAACTGGGATTGGAGGCGCGCGCGTGTGTCGGGGTGTTCCACCAGCAGCCGGACCGCGAACTCTTCCAGGTCGGCGAAGTCCAGCGCCCCCGCCTGCCGTTTGCGCTCGCGGTAGAGGCGGTCGAAGCGGCGCAGAATATCGATCAGCATCTCGCGTTGTGGCGCGTAGAACTCGGTAATCAGGGAGTATTTCAGCTCCTTGATCTGGTCTCGCAACTTTGCCACCAGGTCGTAAGCGGCAGTGCCTCTCTTGCACTTCCTCAAGTCTGCCGAAAAACCTTCGATCGCGCGCAGCGCTTCGAGCGGCCCCGCCGCCGTCACAATGCGTTCCGCGCTCTCCAAAATGGACTCCCTATACTGCCGCTGCGCCTCGTTCCAGTTGGCCGCCGGTTCGTCGCGCAGCGCGTTTGTCATGGCGGCGATGTCGCCGGTGGCGACGCCTGGCGGAACCGGGAAGCCGGCGAGATCCTCGACGCGCACGCCCGCGCCGCGCATGGCGTCGTAGGCCGAGAGAACCGCGCCTTCGAATTCGGATGAGGACAGGGCACGGATCAGCGCCCGCAGCCGGGCGGGATGCTCCTCAAACAGCGCATCGATGGCCGCGGCGATGGATTCCTGCTGCATGCGCCACGCTTGGTTCCCCTCCACAATGCGGAACTCCGGGTCGACTCCCGCGAAAACGGCATTCTCCCGCAACAGGCGCGCGCAGAAGCCGTGGACCGTCGAGACCCAGGCGCGCTCCAGTTTGCCGCGGATTTCGGGGTCGTCCCGAAACTTCTCCGCCAGCTTCTTCCGCATGTTGCCCGCGGCCTTCTCGGTGAAGGTGATGGCCAGGATGCGCAGCGGGTCCATGCCCGCCTCTACCAGGCGCCTGAAGTACTCCACCAGGACGGTGGTCTTCCCCGAACCAGGCCCCGCCACCACGCAGGTGTCGAGATGGCGCTTGCCAATATCGACGGCCTCGAGTTGATCGGGGGTGAAGTTCATGCGCCCTCCGCCAGCGCTTCGGCCTCGCCCACCTCAACCCGGCACACATCGCGGAATTCGCAATAACGGCACTTGTCCGGATTAGCCGGCATGGACTCAACGCGCCCCGCGCGGATCTCCGCCACCACCTGGAGCGCCTGCTCCTTCTTGCGTTCCAGCCAGTGCTCGGGGACTTCTTTCCACCCCGCATACACGACGCCGCCCTTGAGCCCCACGTAAAACATCCCTGCCGCTTTCACGCCGAAGAACTCTTCCGCCGCCATCAAATACAGCGGCGCTTGCAGCAGGTTCTCATCCTTGAGCTTGTCCTTGGTGTTCTGCGCGTTGCTGTACTTATAGTCGATCACGTAGGCGCGGCCATCCGGCGCCGTGTCGAGCCGGTCGATCTTGCCTGCGATCTCGAGCGATTCATCCAGCCGAAAGGCAAACTTCTCTTCCATGCGCGATTGGAAATCGCCGCGCGGCCACTGTCCGTCGGCGGCAAAGCCCCGCAGATCGTCGAGCATGGCGTTGCGAAGCCGCTCGGTGTGATAACCGGAAGGAATCCGCTCGGCTTCTACATAACGCTCGAAAGCGTTCTCGAACAGCGGCGCCACGTCCCCCTGGCGAGCCCACCACGCCGCCAGCACCTCGTGAACGATGTTTCCCTGCATGAGGAAATCGAGCCGGTCTTGGGGTCTGGAGGGCGCCGCCTTCAACCGCAATATGCGGCGGCCGAAATACTGGAAAGGGCACTGCAAGAACGATTCCAGGTCCGTCGGCGAGAGCCTTGCGGTCTTCTCGCGCAGGAACTCCAGCAAGCCCGGCGCGCGAATCTCGGCCGGGCCCCTCAGTGCCGGCGGAAAGCGCGGCTGGGGCCGTGCCGCGCGCGATACCTCGGGCACAAGCGGAAGGCCCGCCAGGTAGAGCGAGGGCAGCGTGCGCTCGCCGCGCGCGTCGAACTCCGGATACGAAAGTGTCGTCAGCATGGTGGCCCTGGTGATGGCCTGGTCGAACAAGGCGCGCTCTTCCCGTTCGAACTCCGCCGCCGTGCGCACGCGGATGCCCGCGGCGTTGAGGCGGCAGCGGGCCGCGTCCGGAAAGAACGGGTCTTGACGGTGCAATTGCGGGAACTGTTTCTCCACCATGCCGCACACGAACACCATCGGCAGCACCCACTGGCGCGCTTCCTCCGCGCTGAGAACGTGGACCACGTTGCGGCGTCCGTCGGCCAGGCGCAGCGGCTTGAGCCGGAGGACCGATTTCACCGCGCGCCAGAAATCCTCGATCCCGATCAGCCGCGATTCCAGCGCTTGCGCCGCCTCATTCAGCGCCTCATCCAATTCGGGGACAGGCAACGAAACCCCCAAACTACGCGCATCCGGGCGAAACAAGTTGCGCAATGTCCGCAACTGCACCGCCCAGTCCTTCGGAGCCAGCTCGAACGAGCGCCACTCCTCGACGGCGCCGAGGGCGTCGATCAGGCGCACCAACCGCTCCGCGCCCGGTGTCGCCGGCAGCAACGCCTTCAGCGCTCCCAGACCCGCATTGGGGATCTGCTCGCGGACGGCGAAATCGAAGCGGTCCATGGTATTGGAATCCGCGAACCGCGGCGCCAGTCGCAGAACCTTCAGCGTCTGTGCGTGGTCCCATCCGCCCAGCATGGCATCCACCGCTCCGCCCAGAAACCGCACCACCGGGTGCCGCTCCATCTCGGAATCGAAGTAGAAGCGGGCGGGAATGCCGAAGCGTTCGAGCGTCGAGCGCAAAACCGGAACGTAGGCCCCGGCGGCCCGCACGATGATACCCATCTCGCGAAACGGCCGCCCGGCCGCGGCTTGCTCCAGGATGCGGCGCGCGATCTCTTCCGCTTCGCGCTCGATCCCCGGCGCGCGCACCAGCGCCATGGCNNTCGCCCAGGGTCAGGGTGAGGTCCGCATGATGGCACAACGCGCCGATGACGCGCAGTTCGGGGTCGGGCAGCGCCTGAAACCCATCCAGCCAGATGGTGCGTATGCCGCCCAGCCCCTGGCTTTCGATGCGCTCCGCCGCCCGCTCGAGCCGCTTGGCGCGCATGGCCAGACCAAGCCGCTCCAGCTCGCGGTCCACTTCCTTGCAGACCGCGAGGAAGGCCGCGCCGAGCGGCGATTCCGGAAGCGAATTCGCCAGGCGGGCGCTGTCGCACCCAGCGGATGAAAACTCCGCGATGGTTCGTGCCAGCGACGCGCAGAAGCCCGGCATGTGGGCCACCCGAGCGAACTCGGGGCGGTTCACGCGCCGCGCCGCCTCTTCCACTATCAGGTACAACACGGTGTCCGGCGCCTGGGGGACATCGCCCGCCCAGTCCTCCACAAATCCCGAAAGCGTTTGAATCAGCCTGCGGCGGAATACAAAGCCTTCCCGCGCAAGACGGTTTTGCAGGTGCTGCGCCATGGTCGCCGTCGGCGCCAGCAACCGGATGGCGCCATTCCCTGCGCGCAGGGCCTCGCGGAACCGGTCCATAACGAAGGCGGTTTTGCCGGAGCCGGTGAGTAGAAAAGGGGTCAGACGCATTTTCCGTCAACCCTCCATCATATCCGCAGCCGGCAAGCAGAAAGGAAAATGCGTCTGACCCCTTTTCTACTCAACCACCCGCGAATCCACCTGGAACTTCTTGTAGTCGCTGAGCGTGACGATGATTTCCCTGCGAACGCTCATGATCAGCGCAACCCGCGCCGATGCCTGGAGCGTCAGGCTTTTCAGCAGCCAGACCTCCTGGTTGACGCGCGCCTGCTCGACGATCAGACGGGTGCCCTTCGCGAGCCGTACCAGGAACCCGCCGAAGGAAATCGTGTCCAGGGTTTCCATCTCTACCTTTGCCCAGTGGTAGTCGTCCTTATCGATCCACAGCCGCGCCTTCACCTTGGGGAAGTACGCCGCCGATAGCGTTTGCGGTTTGTAACCAGGCTTGGGCATGGCGTCGATCACGTAAACCTCGCCGCTCGCGAGCGCTTCCTCCCCGGCCAGCCGGAAATCGAATGCATCGGGCAGTTCTTTCAGGGGTTCGCGTTGGCGCTGCCTCCTGCGCTCCCAATCCGCAATCCGGCGCGCGCGCTCCTCTTTGGATTCCTTGCGCCGCTCCTCGATGCTTTTGCGCAGCTTGTCTTCCTCTCTCTGCTGCTCCCTGGACGAAAGCGGCCGGTCGTTGCGCGCCACCAGGCGGCGGTAGGACGACCCCTCCAGCAAAGTTACATCCGAGGTTTGAACCGCAGTGTTCTTGACCTTGCCGGAGCCGTCCAGTTCGCGGTCCTCACGGCGCTCGAGATAGGTGTAGTTGCGCGCGATTTCGAGGTTCTTGCGGTCAATCTCGACGGAGCGCCGCACGATTTCGCGCGGGTCTTGCGCCCCGAGGATGGCGGGCAGACAGACAATCAGAGTGAGGAAGCGCACCGAACCAGCTTCTCGAAACGGGAGCCCGGCCGGACGATGGTCTGGTTGCGCTCGGGTCCCGTGGAGATGCAGCCCACCTCCACGCCCGTCCGGCTCTCCAGAAACGCCAGGTAATCCTTGGCCTTCTCCGGCAGCTCGTCGTAGGAAGAGACGCCGAACGTAGCGGTTCTCCAGCCGGGCACGCATTCGTACACCGGCTCGACCTTTTCGATTTCCGCCACCGTGGGCGGCATTTCCGCTACTTCCTGCGAGCCCGAGCGGTAGCCTGTGCAGACCGGAATGCGGTCGAGCTCGTCCAGCACATCGAGCTTGGTCACCACCAGGCTGTCGAATCCGTTGATGGCCGCGGTGTAGCGCAGCAGCGGAACGTCGAACCAGCCGCAGCGGCGCGGCCGCCCGGTGACGGCGCCGAATTCGTTGCCGCGCTTGCGGATCATGTCGCCCGTGTCACCCAGGGCTTCGGTGGGAAACGGCCCGCCGCCTACGCGCGTAATGTACGCCTTGGAGACCCCAATCACGCCGCTGATGCGCGTGGGCGCCACGCCCGTGCCGGTGCAGGCGCCGCCCGCGCTGGCGCTGGAGGAGGTTACGAACGGGTAGGTTCCATGGTCGATGTCGAGCATGGTCCCCTGGGCGCCCTCGAAGAGCACGGTTTTTCCGTCGCGGATCGCCTGGTTCAATAGCATCGAGGTATCGCGCACCATGGGCCGGATGCGCGCCGCAAATGCTTCGTATTCGTCGCGGATGCGCGGCAGGTCCAGTTCCTCGTAGATGCCCAGCGCCCTGGCAATGGCGACTTTCTCTTCCATCACGGAGTCGTATTGCGCGCGGAATATGCCGGGGTCGAGCAGGTCGGCGATGCGAATGCCTCGCCGCCCCATCTTGTCCTCGTAGCAAGGGCCGATGCCGCGCGACGTGGTGCCGATGGAAACGCGCCCCGGCCGGCCTTCGGACAGCTTCTCCATCATGCGGTGCACGGGAAACAACACGTGCGCGCGGTTGCTGATGAAGAGGTTGCCCCTGACCTCGACGCCGGCGGACTCGAGGGCGTCGATTTCCCCCAGCAGGGCGGCGGGATCGATGACCAGGCCGTTGCCGATCACGGCCTTCTTGCCCGCGTGCAGTATCCCGCTGGGGATCAGCTTCAGAACGAACTTCTTGTCGCCGACGACCACCGTGTGGCCCGCGTTATGCCCGCCCTGATAGCGTGCCACGATGTCGAACCGGGCGGAGAAAAGATCGACGATCTTCCCTTTGCCCTCGTCGCCCCACTGAGATCCCAAGATTATGACGTTTCCCATTTTGAACAAACCCATTCATTTTACCGTAGTCGGGCGGGTGCTCGGACGAGGCTACCGCAGCCACTTCAAAAACACCGGGAGCGCATGCAACTGGTCCACGTGGTCCGGCGCGGAATTGCCGGCGTAGCCCAGCAGGCGGAACTTGCCGGCGCGGGCCTCGCTGAGCTGCTGCGTCCCCATGGGGCCCCACTTCAGCACCGCGCGGCGCCTCAGACCGAGCTGCGCCACCAGGTAGTCCGCGGTCTCGGTGGTGCTGGCAAATGTGCCGGGAAAGATCTCGGAATGCGTCACAATGAGACGCTTTCGTCCGGCGATGGCGTCGCGGGCCAGTTGCAGCCAGATTTCGAGGTTGCCGGGGTCGATCTGGGATTCGAGGGGGCCGGGTTTGCCGTCCACGTAGTCCGTGTGCATGCCGTCGATGAGGAGCGCCCGATCCACGCGGGCGTAGGATTCCGGGGTCTTCAGGATCTGGCGCACGGCGCCGCAACCCGCGCTCCAGCCGCCCAGCATCACGCGGTCGAACTTGACGCCGGCCTTGGTTTCAGCCTCCGCCAGCAGGCGGAGAAAGCGCCGCGGGTCGTCAAATAAACGCGCGTAGGTGGCGGAACCGGAGCCCGCCTGGACACTGACCACGGCCACTTTGTTTCGGGAGGCGGCCACCTCCGGCAACCAGGTACCGCCGTGAAAGAAGAAGAGGATGGCGCGGCTGTGGGCCGGCAGGAACAGCGTGCCGAGGTCCAGATTCTCACGGCGGCCGGGAGGGGTCTCTTCCTTCAGGCGGGGGTGCGCGCGCGTGTGCTCCACCATGGGAGAAGGGTTCTGCGGCTGCTGCGCGCGCGCCGCGCCCAGCAGCATTGCACAGGCCAGCAGCAATCGCATGGCAACGGCCTCAGCGGCTGGTCGTGTGGCCCGACTTCCGCAAGTGGCTGTGTGTCTGGCTGTAGGTAAAGTAGATCACCTGGCCGATGACGAGCCAGACGATCAGCCGCAGCCAGTTGGACCAGCCCAGCGAATACATCATGGCGAAGTTCCAGACGATGCCCAGGATCGGCACCAGCGGCACCAGCGGCGTCTTGAACGGCCTGGGGGCATCGGGGTTCTTCACGCGCATCACCCACACCCCGGCGCACACGATGACGAAGGCGAACAGGGTGCCAATGCTGGTCATGTGTCCCACGATGCTCAGGGGAAGAAACGCGGAGAAGGGCGCGACGAAGAAGAAGAACAGCATGTTGGATCGCCAGGGCGTCTTGAATTTCGGGTGGATATCGGAAAAAACGGCGGGCACCAGGCCGTCGCGCGACATGGAGTAAAACACGCGGGATTGTCCGAGCAGCATCACCAGAATCACGGACGTGAAGCCGCAGATGATTCCGAACTTCACCAGGGTGTTCATCCACACGTACATGGGCATGGCCTTGTCGATGGCAGTTGCCACCGGCGCCGACGTGCCGAGCTCGTAGTACGGGACCATCCCGGTGATCACCAGGGCGAACGCCACGTAGAGTATCGTGCAGATGACCAGCGAGCCGATGATTCCGATGGGCATGTCCTTCTGCGGGTTCTTAGCCTCCTGCGCGGCCGTGGAGACCGCGTCGAAGCCGATATAGGCGAAGAAGATGGTCCCCGCGCCCATCATGATGCCGCTGAGTCCGAAGTGTCCGAACTCCCCGGTATTTTTCGGAATGTAGGGATGGTAGTTGGCCGGGTGGATGAATTGCCAGCCGACTCCGACGAAGACCAGCACCACCGCCAGCTTGATGACCACGATCACCGCGTTGGTGCGCGCCGATTCCTTGATCCCGATCATGAGCAGCATGGAGATGAGGAAGACGATGATCACGGCGGGGATGTTGGCGATTCCCTGAGCCGTGGTCCCGTCGGGCAGTGTCACCGCCTCGAAGGGTCCGGCGATCCACTGCGCGGGCAGGTTAATGCCGAAGGTATGGAGCAGCGAGACGACATAGCCCGACCAACTGATGGAGACGGTGGACGAGCCGACGGCGTACTCCAGCACCAGGTCCCAGCCGATGATCCACGCGATCCATTCGCCCAGGGTGGTGTAGGCGTAGGTGTAGGCGCTGCCGGCCACGGGAATCATGCAGGAGAACTCGCTGTAGCACAGGCCGGCGAGCGCGCAGCCGATGGCCGCCACAATCATGGAAATGGCGACGGCGGGACCGGAGTTTTGCGCGGCGGCCACGCCCGTCAAGGAGAACAGGCCCGCGCCGATGATGGCGCCGATTCCCAGCGCGATCAGGTTGCCCGGACCGAGGGTGCGCCTGAGATGGTGTTGACCACTCTCCGATTCGGAAATGATGTAGCTGACCGATTTGGTCGCGAACAGACTCATGTCTTAGCTTTCCCCCGCCAGATGAAGTGGTACAGCAACGCAAAAGATAGCATACTTTGTGGGGCAGCTTGGCAAGCTGCGCGCCGGTTGGTTACCGGCGCAACTGGCGGGTTGCCAACCCGCCGCAGGTTACCAACCTGCCCCACAGTCTACTGCAAATGCACGGGCTGGGTGAATGCTCCATTGCCGGCGGAATCCCACGCGGCGAAACGGATCCATTTCTTGCCCGTGGCATCGAACGGGAGGCGGTAGCGATGCGTGGAAAACGGCGCCAGCGCAGTCGCGGAACCGATCTCGCGGCCGGTGGTCTTGCCGTCGCCCCAGACCAGCTCCACGAATTCGGCGGGCCAGGTCCAATCCACGTCGATGACGAAGGTGCGCTTCGCGCCCGCGCCCTGGATGGAGTAATCATGCAGCAGGACTTCGCCCGAAGTCACGAAGAAGTTGCCGGCGCGAAGGGCATCGAGCACCGGCATCCAGCCGTTGGAGAACTTCGGCAGCCGGTCGAGCTTGACGTAGTTGACGTCCAGTTGCGGGTAGGTCTCGTCTTCCGGAGATTTGGTGTAAGTGTCGCCTTCCGCGATCAGGTACTTGGGGCCGGCCCAGTTGTTCATGTCGTCGAGCAGGTCGAGGCAGCGCACCTCGCACAGGCGCTTCTGGGATTGATCGACCGGCAGCGACTGGAAGGAGGCGCCGGCGAAGCGGTCGCTGAGGAAGTGCGGTTTGTCCTTGACCGCATCCGGGTAGCCATCGGAACTCTTGGTGCGGGGGTGGGTCTGCCACATGAGGGCGCGCTCGTCGTTGAGCAACCGCATCTCGGTTTCNNGGGGCGGCGCCTGGGTGGAACCCGGCCGGCGGAGCGGAGCATGCGTGTAGTAGACCGGCTTGGGGAACAGGAACATATAGTGGCCGCCGAAAGTGGCGTCCGGCTCTTCGCCGGGAATGATCAGGAAATCGCGATCGGAGAAGCGGGCGCTGCCTTCGAAGTAGACTCGCTGCTCCTCGAGACGGATCTTGCCGGTATCGGTGGGATGAGAATCGGCGTGGAAGTCGCACAGGGCGGCGATATTGATGCCGAGCGACCTGAAGGTGGGAATCCACGACTGCTGGTAGTCGATGGAGCCGGCGTCGGTGAGCGCCTCATTCATATGGAAGTGGAAGTGGCTGACCATCACCTGGTAGCCGGGCAAGGGTTTGTAGACGTCGTCGTGGGTGAAGGCCGCCACTGCCTGTTGGGTGGCCTGCGCGTTGCCGGAATCCAGGTAGAAGTAGACGGCCATCCGCTGCAGGGTGCCCGCGGGAGCGTTGTAGAGGGCGAAGTTCTCTTCGAACTCGCGCGCCTGGGCGACGCGGTGCTGCCAGACGGCGTCGGTCACGCCGTACGGTTTGAAGGATTCCTCAAGATCGGCCTGGCGTACTCCGACGGCGAAATTCGTTTCGCTATCCTTGCGGTAGTAGTTGTAGCCGAGGTTGGATTCCACTTCGCGCGAAAAGAAGAATTTGTGGGATGCCGGGAAGACCGCCACCGAGCCGGCGCCGCTTTCGACGATGGCCACGCGGCTGCGCGCCTTCAGGGCCACGGGGCCGGTGTTGACGTGGCCGCCGAAGAGGTAGTGCTGCCAGCCACGGGCGACATCGCGCCACACCAGGCGAGTATCGCTGCCGATGGCGAAACCCTTTAGACCGGCGACGAACTTGTAAGCCACGGAGGGCGCTTCGGTCTTGGCAATCACCTCCTGGCGAATCAGGTTGGCGCCGCGGTAAACGGTGTAGCGCAAGCCGCCGGAGAAGATGCCGAGCGCGACGCCGGGGAAGTTCGCTTCCAGGCGGGCGCCATCGGTATCGACCTGGCAGCCGGTGATTTGAAACGTAGCCCAGGCGCGCTGGATCTCTTCGGGTTTGCGCGGCAGATCGACGGCCGCGTTGGAACCGGGACGCCCGGGGACGTTCAGCGGGGCGTCCCAGAACGCGAACCATTTCTGACGTTCGATGATTTCGGGCGTGAACATGCCCAGGGCACGCAGTGGAACCTCCTGCTGGGCGGAGATGCGCCGCCGGCCGGTGGTCACCTGGTATTCGGGAGTGAGGTTGTGTCCCAGCACGGACCACTTGCCGTTCTTCTCGACGGCCAGTTCCCGCACCACGGGCTGGCCGCCGTCGACCCCCAAGGTGGCGCGCAGCGTCTGGCCGCGCTCACCCTGCCAGGTCAGCTCCAAAGAACCCGAGCGCATCGCGGCTTTGAGCCCATCGAGCGCTTTATAACCTTGAAAATCACAATTGAGAGTTTGCGCGCCGGCCAAGGCCGAGAGGAGCAAACCGGAAAGCGCGATTCTACGCCAGCCCATGTGTTGTCACCGCCTCAGAGTCTATCAGATCTCCCGACTAGTCCCACGCCTTCACTCTCGGCCACACCTCGCTCACGGGCTGCTTCAAACCCTGGCAGTAAAACACGTCGAAGTGTTCGTAGGGCATCGAATAGGGGTGTTCCACGTGAGCGGCTTTGCGCACCGCGGCGTATTCCCGTTCCAGCGATTGCCGGCGGCCGGCCATCACGATCACGCTTTCCCCGGTGCAGCCGTGCGGCCCCCAGAGGAAGTAGCTCTGATGCCCGCTGATGGCCCTGGGGAGGCCGTACCGCGGGCCGAACAGATCCACCGCGCCCGCCTGGCCGTAATTCTGCCCGAAGATGCAGGTCTTGGCGCGCACCTCCGGCGGCAGGCTGTTAAACACGCCGGCCACCGCGGCCGCCATCTCTGGCCAGCCGAACTGGTCGGCAAACAACTGCGGCATCGGACCCAGCCGGAAGGTCTCGATGCGCGGCGGCTGAAGATGCAGGGCGGTGGAATAACGGACATAAGTTTCCGCCGGCAGCACCGGGAGCACCGATGGCAGCAGGAGCGACGCCATCAGCACCATCAACGCCGCATAGCCCGGCTTGATCCATCGCAGGCGAGGAGCCGCCAGCCACCGCTCCCACGCCACGCCGCCCGCGGCGAACAGGAGCGGAAAGGCCGGAAACAGGTAATACACGCGCGGACTGAGCGTCACAACGAGGCCCGCCGTAATCAGCCAAGCCCATGCCAGCGCGCGGAACGTTCTTCCTTCGCGGTGGAAGAAGAGATACCACAAACCGGCCAGCCAGATGGGCAGGGTCAAGGGGAGCATGGCCAGCGTCTCCTGGCCGAAGAAACCCAGCGGCGACAGGCCGACATTCCGCCCGCTGCGCCGGATGTTTTCCTGCAACTCGAGGAACGGGAAGTGGTGCTGGATGTTCCACAGCAGGTTGGGCAGAAAAATCAGGAAAGCCGCGAGGCCGCCGATCCAGAACCAACGCGTTCGCAGAATGCGGCGTTCCCCGGTGAGCACCAGGCCAGCCACCAGGCCGAAACCGAAGATCAGCATCGAGTATTTGTTCTCCAGCCCGATTCCCGCCAGCACCCCGAACCACGGCCAGAGGCGGGCGTTGCCCGTGCGTATGATGCGAATGACCAGCCACGCGCAGCCCATCCACAACAGCGGCTCGAAAGCGTTCATGGAAAGGAAATGGTCCAGCGCCAGAAAGCCCGGGGCCAGCAGGAAAGACAGTGCCGCCAGCCCCTGGGCAAACCGTTGGCCGCCCAGTTCGCGGGCGATCAGGCCGGTGAACAGCAACATGCCGGCGCCGGCCAGGGCGGGGAAAAGGCGGATGGCGGAAAGCGAATCGCCCATGAGCGAGCGCGCGATTTTAGCAATCAAAGCGATGAGCGGCGGCTGGTCCACGTAGCCCCAATCCAGGTGTTGCGCGCAAGCCAGGTAATAGAGTTCGTCCACGAAGTAGCCGTAGTGGCGGCCGGCATACAAGTGGAGCAGCAGTTTGACGGTGGCCAGGACAGCCACCACCGAGCCTGCGCCCAAAAGCCAGGGCTTCACGCCGGGGTCTTGATCTTCACCAGCAGTTGCCATTGTTCCATCCGTTCTCGCAGGGATCGGGCGGTGGGAGCCTGGGGGAGCAGGCCGGCGATGACGGCCACGGAATCGGCGCCGGAGCGAAGAACATCGAGGGCGTTTTCCAGGGTGATGCCGCCGATCGCGACCAACGGTTTCTCAACCAGCGCGCGGCAGCGGCTTATTTCTTCGACGCCGACCACGGGATCGGGATCGCGCTTGGAGGCGGTGGGGAACACCGGGCCGAACGCGAGGTAATCCACCGGCTCGCCGCCCGCGGCCGAGAGTTGATCGACGTTGTGGCTGGAGAAACCGATCACGGCGCCGGGGCCGAGCAGCCTGCGGGCGTCGGCGGGCGCGAGATCGTCCTGGCCCACGTGCAGNNTTGCCGGCTTTGTCTATGTACCCAAACCTGCCACCCAGGACGACCGCTGCTAGGCCCTCGCTGAATGGCCCACCCCCATCAAACTGCGGGTTGATGACGATCTTGCCGGCTTTGTCTATGTACCCCAACTTGCCACCCAGGAGGACCCCAAACAGTCCACTCTTTTCCTCACTGAATTGCCTGCAAGAGAACATAACAGCGGCAAGACACGTCAGCAGAACTGTCCATCTCTTCATATAGACCAGGATTTCCATTTTGGCTTCTGGATTGAGTTGAGTTTATCACAGACCGCCAACCGTTGATCTCCGAATTGCAGTTTTTGGGAACTTTTTCTCCTGGCCGCATCTTTTGGCCCGGCCAAACTTCAACTTCGTCCCGCTGGAAAAATTCAAAACCGGGAAGCTGCTTCTTTTGAGTGATTTCCATAAACACCTCTCCGGCCCCCGCGCCCCGGTCTGCCTGATTTGGCTGGTGTCATCGCCCTCCTGCTACCCGGTCGCAACCGTCAGCGCGTCGATCCGCCGGACCATGCTCCCGAACAACCGCCGTGTGAGATGGCTCTCGGCCAGCATCAGCCAGTAGTATCGGGCGTGCTTGACCAGCCTACCGCCCGTCTTCACCAGCCGTTGTTGCAAGCTGGTGAGCGACCAGTTGTCGATCCTCGGCGGTAACACCAGCCGCCGCCACAGATTCCCCAGGATCGTCCTGGCCCACGTGCAGGCCGGCTTCGAGCAGCATGGCGAAATCGGCGCGGTCGTTGACGATGAGTGGCGCGCCCGCCTCCCGGCACAGGCGGGCCACTTGCCTGGCGGATTCAAAGACGTCGCGGCTCCAGTGCATTTTGTGGCGGATTTGCAGGATGCCGGCGCCGCCTTCGAGGAACGCCGCGGCGGCGGTCTCGAGGCTGACGCCGCGCTCGGCCAGCGATGCCGTGTCGAGGATGGGGTAGAGGCGCGGCAGGTTCATGAGGGCCGTTTGCCCATGATAGCAACGCAGGAGGGGCCACAGAGCAGCGGACTCGCCCGGAACTTGATGCGTCGAGCCGCGCGCGCTAATCTGATGACAGAGGGCTTGATGGAATGGCTCAGTTTATAGAGGCTGTCTTCACAAATGGTGTTCTCAAACCCAAGGAGGAACTGGTGTTGCGTGAGGCCCAGCGTGTGCGACTGATCGTCGAGGCACTCGATGATGACGCCGATCGCGGAGACAGGCCCGCGGCCCTGCAGCGGCTCCTGGCGGGGATCGAGGGGATGAGGTTCTACTCCTCTGAACGTTTGCCCTCTCGGGACGAACTTCATGACCGCCCTTGATACCAACATTCTCATTTACGCCTGCGACAAAGCCGATCTTAAGCGACAGCAAGTGGCACTCGATCTCGTCTCAAGTGCCGGCGACGGTGTGCTGCTCTGGCAGGTCGCATGCGAGTTCGTGGCGGCATCGAGGAAGCTGAGATCCCAGGGCTTTACGATGGTCGACGCATGGGACCGTCTGACGGATTACCTGGCAATCTTTCCGCTCATCCTGCCGGCAGCCGGAGCGTTTGAACGAGCCCGCATTCTCCACGCAGAGGACGGATGGTCATTCTGGGATGCAATGATCGTGGCCGCCTGCCTGGAATGCGGTGTTACGCGCCTCTACTCCGAGGACCTGCCGGGCCGCGCTGTTCGCTGGCCGCTGGAGATTGTGAACCCGTTCCCGCAACTACGCTGATCTCGTAGGGAGATATGCGAAAAGCGTAGGCGCAGGCGCTCTTGGGATCCTACGGCCCCACGGGTTTAACACTTTACAGCAGGATGAGCGCGGCAGCGGCGGCGGTGTACTTGCTGTTGATGTAAGGGTGTCAGTGCCGATAAATCCCCTCCGAAATGTAGATCGCCCCTCTCCAAGGGCTTTAGGCGATTGCCATGCACGTCTCTTTGGCTATTGTGGGTTCCATACATATCGCCCGGTTTTGTCTATCACGCCCTCTCTGCCGCCCAGATTGACCCGTGCTAGGCCCTCGCTGAATGGCCCACCCCCATCGAACTGCGGGTTGATGACGTACTTGCCAGACTTATCCACGAGCCCCCACTTGCCGCCCAGATTGACGTTGGCCAGGCCCTCGCTGAATTTCCCGGCAACATCGAACTGCATGTTGATGACGATCTTGCCAGACTTATCCACGAATCCCCACTTGCCGCCCAGATTGACGTTGGCCAAGTCCTCGCTGAATGGCTCGGCCCGATCGAACTGCGTGTTGATGACGTACTTGCCAGACTTATCCACGAACCCCCACTTGCCGCCCAGATTGACGTTGGCCAGGCCCTCGCTGAATGGCTCGGCCCGATCGAACTGCGGGTTGATGACGATCTTGCCGGCTTTGTCTATGTACCC
>PLMF01000289.1 GCA_003142355.1 Bryobacterales bacterium | reverse complement strand
CGCGCCAGGCCGCAGATCTGCTCGCAGGTGACCGGGTTGCGCTTGTGCGGCATGGCAGAACTGCCCTTTTGTCCGCGCGCGAAGTACTCCTGGGCCTCGCGCACCTCGGTCCGTTGCAGGTGCCGCACTTCGAGCGCGATTTTCTCGCACAGCGCGGTGACTAGAGCCAGCGTGGCCACGAAATTGGCGTGACGGTCGCGCTGGATCACCTGCGAGGCCGCCGCCGCCGGCCGCAGATTCAGCCGCGCGCAGATGCGCTCTTCCACTTCCGGGCCGATGTGCGCGAACGTCCCCACCGCACCTGAGGTCTTCCCCACGCGCAGGTCTTCGGCCGCAGCCTTGAGACGCCGCAGATTGCGTCCCGCCTCCTCGTACCAGATGGCCAGCTTCAGCCCGAAAGTAATCGGCTCCGCGTGTACGCCGTGCGTGCGCCCCACCTGGGCCGTGTGCTGGAATTCGAGCGCGCGGCGCTTCACCACGGCGCGCAGGCTCTCCAGGCCGCCCAGCAGAATGGCCGACGCCTGCCCGAGCACCAGCGCCTGCGCGGTGTCGACCACGTCGTTCGCCGTCAGCCCGTAGTGCAGCCAGCGCGAGGCATCGCCATGCCCGGCCTTGGCCATGGTTTCCGCCACGGCGGTGGTGAAGGCGATCACGTCGTGCTTCACTTCCTTCTCGATTTCGAGGATCCGCCCGGCGTCGAAGCCCGCGTGCGCGCGCAGCAGCCGCGCCGCGTCCGCCGGCACGACGCCCAGCTCGGCCAGCGCCTCCGAGGCCGCCAGCTCCACTTCCAGCCATTGCTGAAACTTGTTCTGGTCGCTCCAGATCCGGCCCATTTCAGGCCGCGTATATCGGGGAATCATGGTGAACTCAGTATTGAAACACTTCCGTCGGGCTGCGCTGCTGCGCGATCGAGAGGCGCGTCGTCAGCCCGCGCTGCTCCAGCGCCTGCGTGGCGATCATCCTTACGATGGCCGGGTGGTTGTTCTGCTCGCTGAGATGCCCCAGCACCAGGTTGGAGGTCGAGGAGTCCAGGTTCTCGATGAGATAGTCCGACATCCCCAGGTTCGAGAGATGCCCCACCCGGCTCATGACGCGCTGCTTCACACTCCAGGGGTAGGGGCCGACTTTCAGCATGTCGAGATCGTGATTCGATTCCAGCAGCAGCAGGTCCGTGCGCCGCAGGTGAAACTTGACGGATTCGGGAATGTAGCCGAGGTCCGTGACCACCCCGATGCGCACACCTTGCGCGATGAAACAGAAGCCCACCGGGTCGATGGCGTCGTGCGGGATACCGAAGCTCCGGACTTCGATATCGCCGATCTGGAAACTCGCGCCCGCCTGAAACGGTTCGAGCCGCGGCGGCTCGGTCTCGCCCCAGTCGATGGCGGGCGCGGCCAGGAGCGTCAGGTACATGGCCGCGCGGACGTCCCGGCTGCGCGCCAGCACCGGCAGCCCGGCGACGTGGTCGGAGTGTTCGTGGGTGATGAGGATGGCGTCGATCAAGGCGAGATCTTCGCCGATGGCCGCCAGCCGCCTGCGCAGTTCCCTCATGCTCAGCCCGGCGTCCACCAGGATACGCGTGTTTTCAGTGGCCAGCAGAGCGGCGTTCCCGGAACTGCCGCTTGCCAGCACGCAGAACTTAACCGTGCCCGCCTCCCCTTTACACTTCAGAATACACCCAAACACCCTGAAACAGGATGGCTGTGAAATGTTTGGGCGCGGCCCGGCGGCCGGGTAGCGTGCCGAGCTGCCTTGAACGATGGCCTAACCACCTCCGCTTGCTTTGATCGGCTCTTGCCCAATCTCCTTCAAGAAGGCATTTATCGCTTCTCTGGGGAGACGAAAGTTCCTCTGAAGGAGGGTCGCGAAGTCCGAGCGAACCTGGAAAGCGGAGCGCAACCCGACCGTGTGAAACCTCTGCAGAATCCAGATAGTGCCGCCGAATTGCAGAGAGAATCTCTCGGCGAGTTTGCGTCCCCAAGGATCGTCGATGACTATGGCTGCTGCTCGTTTAGAGGCTTGGATAACCGATTCCGCTTCGCCGCGATCTTTCATGCCACGAACTCGACGTTCAGCCAGCAGCACATCGACTGCGGTTTGATCGTAGTCGTCGCAGTAAGCGATGAAGGCATACTCGCGCAGAAGGGCCCTGATCCGATTCTTCGTGGCGCGGCGCCGGAACAGTTCCCTACGCACGGCCTTCGGGAGAAGGACCCGAGAGAAGAGAAAGGCCAGTTTCGGTAAAACGCTTATGGCATCGAGTGCGAGAATGCAGGAAGAATCGAGAACTACCTCGGGCTTTTGCATTTAGCGGCTTGTCAGTCCTGCGGGGCAAAGATCAGCAGGCCCAGCGCTATGGTGCCCAACGCCAGGAGTGCCTTCGCCGCATCCTGCTGGAGCCGCCACCCGCGAAGAAACTCAACGATGCGCTGCTCCGCCTTGGTTGGATCGTTAGGATCGAAGACGATGAGGTTGAGCGGAAAGTAGCGTGCTAGCTCCTTTTCCCGTGCGGGGTCGGTGAGAACGATGATACGCTTTCCGATCTCCACGCCAAGATTGAGCTCCTTACGGCACGCTTCAGACAAAGCGAGAGTCACCACGCCCAGTACGATCTCACTCTCACGAAGCCGCGCTTCGGATTGCGCATCAGGCTGCCCGTTTGGCTCAAGCCGTGTGGAGGCAGGGGGGACGTAGATGGCGAGCCCATTCACCGCCCCCAAAGCTTGAAGGCGCAGGGCCGTCACTTGGTCGGCAGCGGTACCGTAGGCGATATAGACCTGGAGGGGCATCTTTCTCCCTTCTCCCTTAGGATACGCCACTCCATCGCGTTCGCACCGACCATGCGCCGTCTCCCTGCCCGTCGCCCATGCTAGCCTTTCATCATGAGAGCCGCGCGCATTCACCAGCATGGCGGCCCGGAAGTGCTGGTCTACGAAGACGCCCCCGAACCCACGCTGAAACCCGACCAGGTCCTGGTCCGCGTGCGCGCCTGCGCCCTGAACCACCTGGACCTTTTCGTGCGCGCCGGCATTCCCGGAATGAGCTTCTCCATGCCGCACGTGCTGGGCAGCGATATCGCCGGGGAGATTGTCGAAGTGGGCGATCTCTGCCAGCGCGTCAAGCCCGGCTGGCGGGTGCTGCTCTCGCCCGGGCTGAGCTGCCGGCAGTGCCAGCAGTGCCTCTCCGGAGCCGACCATTTCTGCCGCCGCTACACCCTGTTCGGCTACGCCGCGGACGGCGGCAACACCGAATTGCTGGCTGCGCCCGAATACAGCGTGATCCAAATTCCCGACGACCTCAGCTTCGATGAGGCCGCCGCCGCGCCGGTAGTGTTCCTCACGGCGTGGCACATGCTCATGGCGCGCGCGCGGCTCCAGCCGGGCGAGGATGTGCTGGTGCTGGCCGCCTCGAGCGGCGTCGGCTCGGCCGCCATCCAGATCGCCAGGATGTTCCAGTGCCGCGTGATCTCGACCGCCGGCGGCGATGCCAAGCTGGCCAAGGCCCGCGAGCTTGGCGCCGACCACGTGATCGACCACTATCGGCAGGACATCTCCGCCGAGGTGAAGCGGATCACCGGCAAGCGCGGCGTGGACGTGGTGGTGGAGCACGTGGGCCTGGCGACGTGGCCCAAGAGTCTGGAATCGCTGGCGCCCGGCGGGCGCCTCGTGACCTGCGGCGCCACCACCGGCTACAGTGCGGGAATCGATCTGCGTTACCTGTTCAGCAAGCAGTGGAGCCTGCTCGGGTCCTTCATGGGCAGCATGGGCGAGCTGCACCAGGTGCTGAAGTTCGTCTTCCGAAAGCAACTGAAGCCGGTGATCGACCGGGTTTACCCGCTGGCCGAGATCCGCGCCGCGCATGAGCGGATCGAGAACAAGGAACACTTCGGAAAGGTTATCGTGAGGCCGTGATGCTCTCCGCCGGCCGGATCGCGCTTGGGCTGTGCTGGCTCGCCTGGGCTTGGCCGTTCGCCTTCCGGGTGCCGCACTATCAGAAGCGCCCGTCCATCACGGCGATGGCCCCCACGGCCGCCGGACTGCTGCTCGAGGTGCTGGCGATCGCCCTGGCGCTGGCATTCCGCCTGCCGTCCGGCCACCCGCCGGGACTGGCCCGCATTCTCGCGTCGATGGTTGCCGGCCTCGTCGCCGCGGCGCTCGCCTGGACTTCGGTCAAGCACCTGGGAAAACAGTTTCGAGTCAACGCAGGTCTGTACGAAGATCACGAACTCGTGCGTACCGGGCCGTATGGCATCGTTCGCCATCCCATCTATTCCTCGATACTGGCCATCCTGCTGAGCACGATTCTGCTGCTGACTCCCTGGCGGTGGGCGGCGGTTTCGCTGGCGCTTTTCGTGGCGGGGACCGAGATCCGCGTGCGCACCGAGGACCATCTGCTGGCCTCGCGCTTCGGCCGGAAATTTGCGGAGTATCGGAAGAAAGTCCCGGCATACGTCCCCTTCGTGCGATAGTGTCCTTTATGACATGGCGCATCCCCATACTCTCTCTGACCCTTCTTGCGGCCGGGGCCTGCTACGCAGCCGATTCGCCGAACCTGGCGGACCAGTACCGCCCGGTGGCCGGCAAGCTCATTGACGCGGCCCTGGCCGATACCGAAGGCTACAACCGGCTCACCTACCTGTGCTACCGCATCGGCAGCCGCCTGAGCGGTTCCGCGGCGCTCGAGAAGGCCATCGCGTGGTCGGCGGAACAGATGAAAGCCGCCGGCCTCAGTAACGTCCGGGTCATCCCCGCCAAGGTGCCGCACTGGGAACGGGGCGGCGAATCGGGCCGGATCGTCGCGCCGCTCGACAAGCCCCTTCACATGCTGGGGCTGGGGATGAGCGTGGGCACTCCGCCGGGTGGAATCACCGCCGACGTGGTGGCGATCTCGAGCTTCGACGAGCTTGCCCGGCTGGGCCGCGAGAAAGTGCAGGGCAAGATCGTGGTCTACAACGAGCCCTACACCGGTTATGGCCCGACCAGGATGTATCGATCGTCCGGTCCCTCCCGCGCGGCCGCTCTCGGCGCCGTGGCGGCGCTGGTCCGCTCCGCCACGCCCCTCGCCATCGAGAACCCGCATACCGGCGAGATGAGCTATGACGANNATGGAGCCGGATGCCGATAGCGGCGACGTGATCGGCGAGATCCCCGGCCGCGAAAAGCCCGAAGAGGTGGTGGTGATCGGCGGCCATATCGATTCCTGGGACGTGGGACAGGGCGCCCAGGACGATGGGGCGTCCATCATGGCGTGTTTGCAGGCGCTGGCTTTGATGAACAAACTGGGCCTTCAGCCGCGGCGCACCATTCGCGTGGCGTTCTGGGTGAACGAAGAGAACGGCGGCCGCGGCGCCGACGCGTACCGGGCATTTGTCGGCGACCGGATCAAGGGCCACGTGGCCGCCATCGAGATGGACGGCGGGGCCGAGGCGCCGCTCGGGTTCGGCGCCGGCGCCGACCCGAATTCGCTCGAAATGCTCAAACAGATTGGAACACTGCTCGAGCGCGTCGGCGCCGCGGAGATCACCGGCGGCGGCGGCGGCGCGGATATCATGCCGCTCGTCCGCGATGGTGTGCCCGGCCTATCCGAGCGCACCGTGGGCACGCATTACTTCGACTGGCATCACTCCGAAGCGGACACCCTCGACAAGGTCAGCCCAGAGGATTTTCGCAAGAATATGGCCGCCCTCGCGGTGATGGGCTATGTGCTGGCCGACATGCCCGGCCGGCTCGTCTCCGGTGGCGGCGGAAGACGCGGACAATAGCCGAAATAAGAGGTACAGTAGTCTGAGCCGGTCGCTACGACCGCTGCGACGACGGGGTACCGCTTGACGCACTGCGACGTTCCGCGAACTGCCAGCGAGTTCCTGCTGCAAGGCGAGATGTTTCGCGCCGAGTTACAGGCTCTCAAGCATAGTCTGCTTGTGCCCGACTATGGATGGTACCCCTACGAGACGCTCTCAGCGCTGGGGATATTGACCAAGCTGATTGAGCCCGTGTTCGAAGAGGTCGCCCCGGCCCTCTCATCGGGTCCAGTCGCCGACATTGGGTGCGCGGACGGGGACCTGGGCCTCTTCTGTGCGAACCTTGGCGGGCAGGTGGACGCCATAGACCATATCGAGAGCAGCTTCAATCAAATGCGGGGCATTGATGTGCTCCGGGAAGCGCTTGGCCTACCGTTGGGTGTTCATGACATCGACCTCGACGGGCACTTTCATCTCCCGCGCTCCGATTACCGGTTCGTGTTCTTCCTGGGCACGCTGTATCACCTGAAGAATCCTTATTACGTGCTGGAGAACCTGGCAGCGCATGCCGACTGGTGTGTCTTGAGCACCAGAATCGCCCAAGTTACGCCGCACCAGACCCCCATTGAGGAAGATCCCGTCGCCTATCTGCTCGATGCCAGAGAGGCCAACAACGATCCGACGAATTACTGGATATTCTCCCCGGCTGGATTACTCCGGCTCTTGTGCCGGGCGGGATGGACGGTATTTGGTCACGAGCGGATCGGACCACGACTGAACTCCGACCCCGTCCACCCCGAGGCCGATGAACGGATGTTTGTTTTGCTCAAGAGCCGGCCCCGGCATCCCGACCTGCTCGTCCGCGCATTGCACGGCTGGTATGCGCCGGAAAACGGTCCCTGGCGATGGACCGCGAAGACTTTCGCCCTGGAAGTGGTGCCCCCCGCGCACGGCGCCCTGTCGGAATTTGCTTTGCGGTTCCAGGTGCCCGATCAACTCCTGGAAGCACAGGGCCGGGTGCGAGTGACTTGCACCATAGAGGGCTGTCCAGCGGGGGCCATAACCTGTACTAAGCCGGAGACACTGGAATTCCGCGGCCGATTCCCGACCCTGTCCACAAGGCGCGCTATCCAACTCGATTTCCAGGTGGAGAGTAGCTACTCGCCCGCGGCTGGAGATGTCCGTGAGCTTGGCGTCATCGTGCCGCTGCTCGAGAAATCGCCCGGAAACAGCCATCGCATTCCGTTCCGTGTTTCGTAGGGGCCGGGCACGCCCGGCCCCTACATCGCACCCGGGTTTTCGCCCCCGGCGCTACCAATGATATTCTCGTAGCAGAGGGCGCGGATGGCTTTTGGGAGGGTATTGCGGCGATTGGGATGCGGCCTTACGGTTCTGGGCGCGTTGTATGCGTTCCAGCGCCCGTTCCGCCCGTTCAACGGCGTCGAGTACGCCATCGGCGACATCCCCATGCCCCCCGACTGGCAGGAGAAGACCGAGTGGGCCTTCGCCCGCTTGATGTTTCCGCCCGGCCCTCTGAACGGCTATCGCAACCGCGACCTCGACTGGCACGTGGGCGTTTCCCTTTGGACGCAGGATTTTCCGCGCGCCGACCGCCACTTCGCCCAGGCCATGCGACGCCTGACCCGCATCCATGTGCGCTCCGTCGAGCAACCGGTCAACCTGGACGAGGGCGACGCCTGCGATTGGCCCTGGCTCTACGCCGTCCAGGTGGGCGAATGGGGCCTCACCGGCCAGCAGGCCCAAACGCTTCGCGAGTACCTGCTGCGCGGCGGATTCTTCATGGCCGATGATTTCCACGGGGCGGCCGAGTGGGCCGAGTTCGAATCGCGCATCAAGCGCGCTTTCCCTGAGCGGCCCATCGTCGACATCCCCGACGACGACCCCGTCTTCCACACCGTCTACGATGTGACCGACCGGTACCAGGTTCCGGGCCAGGCGCACCTGAGAGTGGGCTACAAGTATGCCGACGGCAAAGGAGCCCACTGGCGCGGCATTTACGACGACCAGGGCCGCGTCATGGTGGCCATTTCCTTCAACTCCGATCTCGGCGATGCCTGGGAGTGGGCGGACGACCCGTGGTATCCCGCGAAGTTCTCCGACCTGGCCATCCGCCTCGGCGTCAACTATGTGGTTTACGCCATGACGCACTGAGCCGTCAGCTATCAGCTTTCAGCCCCAGACCGCGCCGGTGTGGCTGAAAGCTGACCGCTGACCGCTGAAAGCTTTTAGCGCCCCGCTCTTCTCTTCCTCAGCCAGGCCTGCACGAAATAAACCGCGAAGCCGGCGCCCATGATGGTCCAGAAATGCACCAGGCGCAGGGTCACATCGAATACCGCCATTCCAACGGCGAAGCCCCACACGAAGGTTTCGCCGGCGAAACCATCCACCCAGTTGGGCCGGCCCCCGCCGGCTGGGACGCGCGGGCGCAAAGAAGGCCAGAGCCGCGGGACCGTCTCGAAATACCTGCGATAGCCATCGCCCTGCGACTCCAGGAGGCCCGCCTCCTCGCGCAGAATCAAACGGTAGAAGAACGGAAGTGTGGCGACCTCCATAACAAGAAAGCCCGTCCGGCTGGCCATCAGCCCCAACCCGGCGGCCAGCAGAATATTCCCCAGATAAAGCGGGTTGCGGACGCGGCGGAAAGGTCCATCGGCCACCAGGTGATCGGAGTGCAGTTTACTGTCGTGGACCACCGAGCTGTGCAGATAGGCCTCGGCCCACGACCGCACCAGCGCCGCCAGGGTGACGATCAAGACGCCTGCGGCGAGAATCGCACGTATCATGCTCCCCGCCAGCGGCGAATTCAGGCCGCCCAGAATCATGCGCGCCACCGCTACAGACACGTTCATGCGGTCCCATATATAGCAACCAAATCCCAGGTAGAAGATCCCCGAGATAATCCAGAAGCGGTATCGGAATTCGAATTCCGTGGCGCGCCAACTCAACGGACACCTCCACCCCGGCATCTTGCGGGTTCACCGACCCTCACTTCGCTGCCGCCTTGCCGGCGGCCTTCGGAAAATCGTTGAAGTGCAGAATGGCATTGGCGAGCATATTGAACTCGCCCAGATTCTGCCAGCGGTAACAGGGGTTGGTGGCGAACAGCAGCACGCGTCCCTGGCCGGTGGGAACGTCGGCAATCGCCGGACGTCTCCTGGTTTCCGCCGCGCCCTTCATGAGGCCGCTGAGCACCGACTGATCGGTGCCCGGAAACTGCATCAGCACCCACTGGCTGCGATCTTCCTCCGGCACCCGCAGCAGCGGACCATTGGCGTACCGCACGGGAACCAGTTTCTCGGAATACCCGTAGAAGATGGGGTGAGACGGTTTCACGATCTCCGCCTCCACAATCGGCCCGGGAGCGTAGAACTGCCCCGAGGGGCGGGATGCGTCCACCGTCCGGGTGATCCCGAACTCCGCGGGCAGGAAACTGGCGGCACCCAGCGTGATGAGCACGCCGCCTTGGTTCACGAACTTCTCTAACTCCACCACTCCCGCCAGTCCCATGCCGCCGGCGATGTCCTCGGATTCCCCATATGCGCCCAGGCTGGGGAACTCCTGGGTCTTGGTATAAGCCAGCGGCTTGCCTTTCGACTCGATGTCGAACACCAGCGACTTGGCGCCCCCGCGGCCCTGAGTCGGAATCACAATGACATCGTAGGAACCGCGCAGATTGCCCTTGCGAACCCGCTCCTGATAGATCAGGTCGTAGCCCACCTCGAAATGGTCGAAGGCGTAGCGCACCCAGCCCACGTCCTGCGTGCTGCCCCAGGTGCTGAAGACGGCCAGGCGCGGCAGGTCCACCGTGTGTTTCGCCACGTTGGGCGCCTGCGCCAGCGCCGTCGCCTGCAGGCCCAGCTTCTCGATCTCGCCTTTCACCCGTGGGCTCGACTCGACCAGCAGAGACCCTGCCGGCAGTTCCGTATCTCCGGCCTTGAATGGCTGTTCGATGGCTTCGAACTTCAGGTCCTTCAACCGGTATCGCAGCGTCACCAGGGAGTTCGCTCCATTGTGCAGAACCGCCAGCAGCGGGCCATCGCCCTTCACCGCGCCGGTGATGCTGAGCGTGTCCACCGGCTGAACCGGCGCGTCCAGAATCCGCTTATCGGCTGTTTCCACCACCTGGGCGTGACTCATCAGGCCCATGGTCCAGCCGGTATCGTCGTAGGTGCGCAGGTTGGCATCCGGAAACTGCTGTTTCTCGAGCAGGATCTTCGCCAGCCGTCCATACGGCTGGTCGCGCTTCACCAGGAACGATCCCGCCGGGAAGGCGCCCTCCTGAAGTTTCACTTCCGCGGTGGCCCGGCCCACTTCGATGCCTTGTAACCGCAGCACGTTCACAATGAAGGCGACGCGCGTCATGTCGCGCTGCCCGGCCGGAATCACATAGCCGAACGGCGCATCCCTTTTTCCGGACTCGATCGAATTGCGGCTCTTGTCATAGAAGTTCTCGAGCACCGTCTTGGAGAATCCCGAGGTCAGATCGAGGGCCGAAAGCACTCCCGTCTCCATGTAGTTGGTGTTGTTGCGCATGGACCACACCACCTCTTTGTACGCCGGCAAAGGCCGGTACCATTCGCGCGTGGTCATGCTGGCGCCTAACGGACCGCCCCGTCCGCCTTCGCCCTCCGGCGCGTCAGTCTTGCGCTTCATGGTGTTGGCGCCCCCGTTTCCGAACGTCTCATACATGCGCAGAATGCCGTTGTGGTTCGAGGACATGTACCCTAGATAGCCGGGCGACCACATGTCCACGAAGGCGTGCGTCCACACGCCCGGCATCCCGTAGCCGATCATTTTGGTCATCTCGAAATTCGAGAACCACGGCATCTCCGCATAGAGGATCGGGTCCAGTGTCGGGTTCTGCGGCGCCTGGCCGCTGAAAGTGTACAGGAACGGTTCGGATTCGTGCAGGTCGTGCATAATGGGCGGGTGCCATTCCAGGTAGAACCTCAGCCAGTTGCGCATGGTGACCTGCGAGTAATTGATGTCGCGGTTGTTGTCGTGGTAGATGTACTTGCCCCAATAGGGCGGCCCGGCCACGCGGTCCGTCTCGCTTTCCTCGCCCAGCTTGTGCCGGTAATACCAGTCGACATAGCGGTCGCGCCCGTCGGGTTCGGACACCGCGCCGATCATGACGATCACGTTGCGCCTGATCTGGTCGAATAACGGCGATTCCTCCACCGCCAGGCGGTAGGCCAGCTCCATCATCATTTCCGGAGGCCCGGTCTCGGCGCTGTGCAGGCCGCCGGTGACCATGTAGATGGGCTTGGCTTGCGCGATAATGCGCCGGGCCTCCGGTTCGTCCATACCGCGCGGGTCGGCCAGCTTGGCCAGGTAGCTCTTCTGAAGGTCGAGATTGCGGATGGTGTCTTCGTCGGCAACCGCCACCACAATGCACTCGCGGCCTTCGTCGGTCACCCCGGCCGGCAGCACCTTGACGCGTTTCGAGGCCGCAGCCAGCGCCCGATAATAACGGCCAACGTCGCTCACGTGCGTGAGCTTCTTGGGCGCTCCAATGTAATAGCCCAGCACGTCCTTGGGACTCGGCACGCCGGCCACCTTGGGCAGGTGATCCACCAGCGGGCTCATGAATTCCGGACGGGTGGTCCATTCCTTCACCAATTTGGCGAACTCCTCGTCCTGAGGCTGTTTGGTTTGTGCCAGCGCCGCCATTGTGAAGCCGGCAGCCAGAACTGATAATGCGATGATTCGCGAAGTTTTCATGTTGTTCTCCATCTGGAACTCTTGCCCAGGTCTAGAAGTGAATCCGCAGCCCGAATTCCATGTTCCGCGGCGTATTGGCCTGCGTAGTGATACGGCCAAACGTCGTGGGACTGGTCAGGCTGAAGTTTGCCGCTGTCGCCGTTGGATCGCTCATCACGTTGTGGTTCAGCACATTCGTGAACGCGATGATCAGGCTGGCGCCCACCCCTTCTTTGAGGAAGCCGAAGTCCTTGACCACGGAAGCGTCCAGGTTCCAGCGGGGCATACCGCGCAGGTTGGCGTAACCGCCGCAACTGGTGTCCATCCCCACGATGCACGGGCGGAGTTCCCTGTAAACCGCCGCCGGGTCGCTGTACATGTTCACGCCGTATGGATTGTTGGTCCCGACTCCGCCGGAACCAGTGACGCCATATTTCGCGTAGTTCGTTCCGGTGTACGGGGCTGCTCCCACGGCGTTCTCGGCGGTCGCGCTCACCGAGGACGAGGACGATTCGCCGAAGGCCTGCTTGGACGCTCCCGGCACGTAGCTCACGGCAATCGGAAATCCGCTTTGCGCCGTGAACAGAGGAGAGATCGTCCAGCCGCCCAGCAGCTTGCCGGCAATTCCCTGCCTGCTCTTGAAAACCGGCGGCTGCCAATACATGCTGGCGTTGTAAACGAAGCGGACATCGAACAACTGCGGCCCGTAATTGGCGCCCGGATCGAAGGCGTTCAGCGCGGTGGTGCCGCTGGCGGTCTGCGAAGTGCCCGCCGTGCCCAGGCCGCGCGACCAGGTAAAGTGGGACGCGGCCGTCAGCCCATGCCAATCGCTGGTCCGGAACGACGTGTAGATGGCGTTGTAGTTCGACCGCCCATAGTCCCCGACCAAGGCGATCGAGCTGGCTTGGTTGATGCCGCCATTCAGAGGCGAACTGATCATGGTGCGGCCCCCGGTCCAGGGTTGCCCGGCGGCGGCGCTGTTGAGGGCGGCCCACAGGCTCGAGACCAGGGCGTTCTTGATATTCGAGGCCTGGTTGGTGGCGAAGGCCGCCGTGCAGCTCGTGAAGCCCTTGCAGTAAGCCGAACTGGTCCCGCCCAGCGCCGCCTCGAAAAATGGCTGCACCGGGGCGTTGGCCGCGGCGAGTGTGCTGGGGCACGGATACGCGCCACCGCACAACGACTGCCACAGGCTGGAGAAGGCCTGGGCGAAGGTCTGGCCGCCGAGAGTCTCCATATAAGGCACGGCGTCGAGGTTGATTGCCATGTACTCGTTACGTGAGATGCGGCCGATGTAGCCGACCTCGAGGGTCGACTTGGCGGAGGTCTGCCGCTGAATCGAAATGTTCACGTTGTCCGTGCGCAATGGCCGGTAGTCGGGATCCAGGGTGGTGGTGTCACCGCCGTTGGGATTCGTCCCGCCGGGGACGAAGGGCTGCGCCAGGGTCGGGCCGGCAG
This sequence comes from Bryobacterales bacterium, assembly GCA_003142355.1. The sequence continues at coordinate 10,048 of PLMF01000289.1, read as the reverse complement.
CCGGGAGCGGAGCCGTCATGCCATCGGTTCCGATGCGGAACGCGTTGGCTGGCGTGACTACGCCCGAACCCAGGCAGGTCGTTCCGCCAGTAGCCAGCGAGGGGGCCACAACCCCATTGCAGATCACGCCCTGCAACAGCCCGGGACCCAGCAGCGGAACCAGAACCTGGTCGACGCCGTTGATCCGCCCATGAATGCGGCCATAACCAACGCGGATCACGGTCTTGCGATTGCCCAACAACTTGCCGAGAACGCCATCGCTGAATGCCGGATTCCAGGCGATTGCGACGCGCGGGCTGAACCCGCCATAGTACGGGTTGTACGGGTACTTGAGACCCTTGCCGACGTTTCGCAGGAGCGCAAATCCCAAAGTCGGATTGTAGGTCTGCCCGTTGAGGGCCGCATTTTCCCGTTGCGTAATGAAATTGTCGTACGTCACTGCATTGTCGGCGCTATCCACCAGCACAACCTGCTTGCCGTTCAGCTCGTAGGGCGGCATCTCCAGCGCGTAGGCCAGGCCGTAGCTCAAAGTCAGCGACGGTTTCAGGTGCCAGGTGTCGCTGAAATAGAGGTTGTAGTACGGAATGACGGTCTGATTGAAAGCCACGCTCCCCAGAGGCTGCAGGTTCAGACTGGAACCCGAGCGCGTGTACGCCACCTGGCTTTGCGCGACAATGCCCAGCACTTCTCCGTAGAGATTCGCATAGCTCGTCAACTGTGAGCTGGGCACCGTGGTGGGGACGTAGGGAGAGTTCGTCCAGTTCCCCTGCCCATAATTTCCCAGCCAGTATGAGATCTGGTTATTGACACCGATTCCGTTGTCGGTGCGGTTGTGGTAGTCGTAGTTGCGCTGGTAGGAGCCGCCAAACTGGAACAGGTGATTCCCCTTGAGCATCGACAAATTGTCTTGTATCTGCTTGTCCTGTCCATCCCAGACTCGCAGGCGAACGTTTGACGCATTCACGTTGTATGGAATCAGCCCGTTGCCGGCCGAGGACTCTGCTGTCGATGCCGTGGCAGCACCCGCCAACTCGATGGCGCCGCCCAATCCGGGCAGTTGCGGCGGACCCTGGGCCGAGCCCCACTGCCAGAACTGGCGCAGATAGGCGAAGCGGAAATCGTTGGTCACATTGGGTGTAATGCTGGTAGTCAGGCCGGTGACCAGATAACCGTCGATCTGCGGCCGGGGAGCCGTCGCCTGAGGAGTGCCTAAGGTGTCGCCCGGCAGCGCGCCGCCGATATCCACCTGGTTGGTCGTGGTATTGACCAGCCTCGTATAGCGGTAGCTGGTCATCCAGCGCCATTTGGCGTTGAAGTCGTGGTCCATTCGCGCAATGTAGTTGTTGGTGGTCAGAGGCGATCGAATCGTCGATAGGTAGCCCGCCGTGTTGCGGCCGTCTGCACTGCCGTAGTTCAGGTCGTTGGGCAGCGGCATATACTTCTGCCACAACTGGCTCACGATGGGATTCAACCCCAGGCCGCGCGGATCGCAGGAGCCCGCCAGACACACCGCCGGCTGGTAGGTGACTCCATTTACGGTAACGGGATTAGGATTCAAATTGTATGCTACGTACTGCCCCGAGGCGTTCGGAACCTGAATCACGCCAGCCCGCATCTCGGCCGTTGGCACCAACGCTTCGAAGGTTCCAACGTTGGGAAAACGCAGGCCCTCGTAGTTGAAAAACCCAAACCATTTCCCCCCCAGCACATTGAAGGGAACAATTGGCCCGCCCAGAGCGCCGCCGAAGCGATCCCGATGGTTGGAGGGCAGCGGTGTGTACGGGAGGCTGACTCCATTGAATGTGGACGGCGTATGGTTGTTCTGCCAATTGTTGGCGGCGCCGACGTTGGTGGCGAAGTAATACATGTACGCGGCGCCATGCCAGTCCTTGGTTCCGCGCTTGGTGGTCATCTGGATGTTGCCGCCGGACGAGTTGTTGAAATCGGCCGTCTGGCTGAAGACCTGGACCCGCACCTCCTCGACACTCTCGACGGGCGTGGGAATGACGCCGGAGGAGGCCCCGCCAGTTTGCGTGCCGCCTAGTCCCGTGAAGTTCGTCTGATAGGTTATGGTGTTGCCGCCCATATCGTCGGTGATGTTGCCGCCATCCAGCATGTAAGTGTTTTCGTCGTTAAAGGAGCCAGCCGTAAAACCGCCTCCGTTGGTGCCCGTGCCGGGCGTCACGGCCGGCTGCAAAATCGCCAGCGTGGAAACGTCGCGGCCCATGTTTGGCAGGTACAGTATCGAATCGCCGGAAAGCGTGCTGCCGACCGTGGCGCTGGTAGTCTGCAACTCGGCCGCGGCCGTAGCCCGCACTGTCACCGTTTCGGTGGCGCCTCCCACCTCCAGTTGGGCGTTAATCGTAATCGTGTTGCCCACCGTCACCTTGATGCCCCCGGTTTCCGACAGCGCAAAGCCGGCCTTGGTGATCCGGACTGTGTAGGTTCCGGAGAGCACGTTGACGAAAATGTAGCGTCCCGCCTCATTCGTCTGCGTGGAGAGCGACGATCGCGTCTCGATGTCAGTCAGCTTCACGTCCGCCGCCGGTACAGCGGCGCCGGATGGATCCGTCACAAGGCCCACAACCGAGCTGCTGGACGTCGCCTGCGACCAGGCTGGTGTTGCGCCGAGGCTGAGCAGTATCCCCAGGCAAACTACCGACAGTCCGAAGAACAACCGAGACACCCACCCGCCGGTGGGACTGTAACTTGAATTCACACTTCCTCCCGTTTGGTAGGTCGATAACTCACACTCCACCCTCGTCGGACGGCGTGAGTAGAGAACCGGTAATGCCAACACCACTTGTTCGATGGGGATACGCCTCCACCTTCAACCCTCGGAATGTCAGTGAATCGGGTCCCCAGATCTTCGATATAAGATCAAATCGGAATGCGCCTGCGGCCCTTGGCAGAAAGAAAACCACTGACACCAAATGGAGAAGTTTGACACAGTCTGATCACTGTTTCAAGTAAAAACATCTGATTATCTGACTTAGGAGCCGTGATCCTCTCCAGATTCAGGCCATTTACAGAGCACCACCGGCAAGTAGGGGGATAGGGCTGTGGCGCTATCCCGCGCAACTCTCGATCTCAGCGCCTCGGTAGGGCAATCGTGATGTTGCGGTACATCATCCCGCCCGTGTGATCGCCCTGGATGTAGATCGGGCCGGGTTCGGCCTCGTTCGAGTCCAGGGCGCCGCCGGTGATTCCCGGAATCTCCTGGTGGTCGATGGTGGTGACGCCGTTGCGAACCACCGTCACCATGCGTCCCACCAGCGTAATGTCGAAGCTCTCCCATGTACCCGGCTTGTGTGGCAGCTTTGCCGCGGGCGCGATAAACCCGTAGATGGACCCCACCCGGTGGAATTCATCATTGAAGCTCGGCGGTTCATACTCCACCTGGACTTCATAGCGCCCCCGCAGGTACACGCCGCTGTTGCCGCCATCCGGGCAGTTGTATTCGAGATGCAGCTTAAAATCGTCGAACTTCCGCGTGGTTTTGAGGTTGGCGCCTTTCTTCTTGTCCAACAGGACTCCCTCCTGCGCCACCCACTGGTTGTCGGAAGGAGTGGTCGGCTCCCATCCGTTCAGATCTTTTCCATCGAACAACGGTTCCGGATTGGCCCACGCTTTTGGCGGCTCGCGTTTCAATTCGGGCGCGCGCACTCCCGTCAACTCGGTCACCGCATCGCCGCGTTCCTGAACGCCGCTGAGTTTGTCGCCCTTCACATCCAGTGCCCAGGTGGTCGCCGGTCCCTTGGCGTCCGCCGCGGACACCGTCAGGACCAGGTGCGCCCCGTCCAGCTTTACGTCGAGTGCCGGGCGCACGCTTCCGGTGCGCGGCTGGACGCGGACCTCGGGTTTTCCACCCTTTTCCACCAGTTCCATCCAGCCGGGGTACGACTCTTTTGGCGTGGTGAGGGTGATATCCCATCGGCCGGCAAACGGGCTGGGCGCCGCTTTCGACGGAGACGGTGTCAAAAGGGCAGTTGTCAGAATCAATAAGCCGCAGAATAGCTTCATGTCAGCTTAGTTTAGCCGATTACGGAATTCTCGCCACCCCCGCCCCTCAGCGCCATTCCCATTCGAGGAAACCGGGCTTCGCGTCGCGCATGGCGTTGACTACTAACTCGGCCAAGCCTCCGTAGAAGATCCGGTTGCTCTTCCACAGACCGCGGCGGGCCAGCAGATCCCGGAACTGGGCCTTGCAGTTGCTGCACGGAGCGCAAATGTACTTGGGGATGGAGGGGTCCATGCAGCCGGCGAACGCGGCTAGCACCTGCTCCATCTTTCTGGCGCCGGCGATTTCGAGGCGCCAGTCGAGGAAGGTCTTGCCGGACATCAGGGCAAAGCCGCTGCCACCGCCGCAACAATAGTTATCGGTGCGGTTGGGGGACATCTCCCGGATGTCCGGGCAGACGGCCCGGAGCACGTCGCGCTGCGGCTCGGTGAGGCCCATCAGCCGCGTCATGTTGCAGGGGTCGTGGAGCGTGACGGGGAAGGCGTTGCGGGCGGGGTCCACGGGAAGGCGGCCGCTCAGCACGAGGTCGCGCATCAGGGTCATGGAGCTCTCGCGCGGGAGGTTGAGGTCGGAGGGCAGCAGACGGTCGGCGACGACGGTCAGAGCTTTGTGGGCGTGGCCGCATTCGCCGATCACGATGCGTTTCACCTTGAGCTTGCGGGCGGCTTCGACTTGCCGCAGGGCGACGCGCGCGAACTGCACGTCGTCGTACCACAGGCCGTAGTTCACGGCGTCGTAGGCGGTGAGGTCGGAGGAGAGGGTCCAGCTCACGCCGGCGGCGGTCAGCATGACGGCGAAAGCGCCGGGGTTCTCGGGCCATGCGAGCACCTCGCCCGCGTTATGGATGAGGAGCACGTCGGCGCCCTCGACGTCCCAGGGCGTTTTGATGGGGATACCGGTTTTCTCGGTCATCTCCTGGTCGATGAAATCGAAATTGTCGCGGGCGGCGGCCGGGTTCATGCCGGTGGTGGAGCCGGTGCGGAGCTGTACCAGCGAACCCGCCGCGTGCAGTTCCTTGGGCGCGATCCCCATTTCCTGGCTGAACAGCTTGCGCAGCTCATGCGCCACCAGGCCGTTATCGGCGCCCATGGGGCAGGCCTGCGCGCAGCGGCGGCACAGGTTGCAGCGGTAGGCCAACTCGGCCAGATTCGAGACCGTGCGCCAGTCGAGTTCCACCGCGCCCTGCCAGCGGCGGTGCTGGATGTATTTGAAGTAGAGGCGGCGCAGGATCTCGGAGCGGTAAGTGGGCCGGTAGATCTCCTGGCGGCCGCTGGCGGTGAAGATATGGCACGCCTCCGAGCAGGTCTGGCAGCGGACACAGTGCTCGACGGTGATGAGCAGCGGGCGAAGGAAGGTCCAGTTGTCCTGGCGGCGGAATAGCTTTTCGAGGCCGCTGAGGAACGCACGCAGCAGCTCGCGCTCCTCGGCCGGCGATTGCGGCTGGGGCAGCGCGAGGGCGGAGTAGCGGTCGGGGCTCACGGCTTCTTCTCCCTGGCCGGGGGATTGGCGGCGGCCACATCGGCCCAGGTCTTGACGCCGTCCGCGCCAACGTGCGGAGCGGACCAGTGCGGGGTGTAGAGCAACTGCGCGGCGACGGTGGGGGCGGGGCTGCGGTCCCAGCGGACCTTGTGATAAGCGAAGTACTTGACCACGTAGTGCGCCATGTGGGTAAAGGGGATATACGCCGCCAGCAGCGCCGCCAGGGCCACGCCGGCGCCCGCCAGGGGCGGTACCGGATGAAACGTGAGAACGGCCCGCCAGACCGGGGCCGGAGCCGCGCCAACGAGCGCGAACGCCGCCAGCGGAACACCCGCCGCGGCGATGAACCAAGCCAGATTGAAGAGGTCGGCCGGGCTGGTGTAGGGCTTGAGGGCGGGGTCGAACAGGCGCGCGGCGAGCAGCGCGCAGGCGCCCGCCAGCAGCAGAACCAGCCCCGCCAGCGCGGCGGCTTCGGTGAACCGCTCGACACCGGCCGCGAGCGACGCCACGGCCAGCGCGCACAGGTAGATTCCCACGTGGAACGGGTAAGTGCGGAACCACAGCTTTCGGTTGTGCTGGCACACCCCCCGCAGCAACAGGATTTCCGCCAGGGTATAGCGGATCTGGCCCGCCGCCCCGGGTGGAATCGGGTACAGCTCCCAGCGCAGCGGGACCGGAGTGCGGGCGTACTTCACCGCGCGGAATACGCTGCCGGCCAGAAAGACGGCGGCAGCCAGCCAGGCGAGACAGGAGAGCAGCATGGTCATGGCCAATTCCTCGCCGCCCGCACGAGCGCGGAGGCCCACTCGGGCGCCCCGGTGGCGTGCAGGTGCGTGTAGCCCGCCCAGACGTTGCCGGCGACGACGCCGTCACGGCCGTGGTAGCAGCCGGCGCCACGGAGCACGGCGCAGGCGGTCTCGGGGCGCTGGCCCTCGGCAATGCGGGAGTAGTGGAACTCGTGGCCGCGGAGTTCGGTCCCCACCGGGAGGAAGGGGTTAGGGCGGTCTACCCGCAGGACGGTGTACCCGTGGCCCTGCGGGCGAGCGAGCACTTCCACCTCGAACGGCAGCACGCCGGCCATGGGCCAGCGGTCGCCGCGCCATCGTATGGCTTGCGAAAGCGCCATCAACCCGCCGCATTCGGCCCATATCGGCATGCCCGCGGCGGCCGCGGCGCGGAGGCTGCCGAGCAACTCGGTATTGGCAGCCAGCGCGGCTCCGTGGGTCTCCGGGAACCCGCCTCCGATGTAGAGGGCGTCGAGGCCGCCTGGCAGCGCGTTGGGGAGGAGCGAAGAAACCGGGACCAATTCAGCGCCGGCCGCTTCGAGGGCCTCGAGGTTCTCCGGGTAATAGAAGCTGAACGCCCGATCGCGCAGGTAGCCGATGCGCACGCGGCCGCCGCGGGCAACCGCAACTGCGGCCGGAGGGGCGGGCGCCGGAACGCCGGCGGCGATGTTCCAGATGGCATCGAGGTCCAGTCGGCCTTCGGCGAACGCCACGATCTCGCGCTCCAGTTCCGCGATGCCGGCGCACTCGAGGGGAGTGACGAGGCCCAGGTGGCGAGCGGGCAGCAGGTTCCCATCGACCCTCGGCAGCGCGCCCAGAACGGGAATGGCGCACACCTCCTGGATGGCCTCCCGCAGCACCGCCGCGTGCCGCTCACCGGCGATGCGGTTGAGGACCACGCCCGCTATGCGCAACTTCGGGTCCAGCATCCGGCAGCCCAGAACGGATGCCGCGGCCGTGCGGGTGACCTTGGCGGCGTTGACCACGAGGATGACCGGGGCCGCCAGCGCCCGCGCCAAGGCCGCGGTGCTATGGGTGCCGCGCGAATCCACGCCGTCGTAGAGGCCGCGGTTGCCCTCGATGAGGTTTAGGCCCACGGGGTCGGCATGGCGCGCGAAGGAGTCCGCGGCGCCATCGAAGCCCATGAGGAAGGTATCGAGGTTGCGCGCGGGGCGCCCGCAGGCCCAGCCGAGCCAGGCGGGGTCGATGTAATCGGGGCCTTTCTTAAACGCGCGGACGCCGATGCCGGCGCGCCGCGCCAGCAGAATGGCGGCCAGCGAAACCAGCGTCTTTCCGGAGTCGCCGGCCAGCCCGGCGACGACGACGCGCGGGCTATTGAGGCTCGTCCGGTTGGGGAAGCTGGATATAGGACCCGCCCAGATAGCTGTAGATGCAGCGTCCGGAATCGATCAGGACCCGGATAGCCTGCCGGCAATCGTCCTTGCCGCAGTGGGCCTCGCCGTGACGCGCGATCATGGCCTTGGTGAGGTCGCCCGGCTTGAGATTCCGCTTGCCGGCGCACTCCGCAACCATGTTGAACATTTCGTCCGCGAGGGTTTCAATGGATACGCTCGGAATGGCACCTCCGGGAGAGTTCATTCTAACAGGCGGCGGCAAAGGGGCCGTCCGCTCAGCGGATCGCCGGTCTGGCGTGATCCAGGCATAACGCCACCAGATCGGAGATATTCGCTTCGCCCACACACATGACTGTGTCCGCGCCGCCCCAATAAATTTTGACGGTTCCATCTTGCTCCGGGACGGCGCCACAGGTGAAGACGACGTTGTGGACATATCCCGTGATTTCCCAGGGATCTTCGGGCTGCAAGATCCACGAGTCGCCGACTCCGATGACCTTGGCGGGGTTCCGCAGGTCATGCAGAGCGACCCCCAGGCGGTAGACCGATCCGGCCATGGTCTGGAAGACGCCGTGATAGATGGAAAGCCATCCCTGGTCCGTCTTGATGGGCGGCGCGCCCGGACCAATCTTCATTTCGTCCCAGTGATACGGCTCGGGCCGCATGATGAGTTGGGACTCGCCCCAAAAACGGAGATCGGGAGAATAGGAAATCCAGATCGACCAGGGGGCGATTTCCGAATGGGGACGGTCGAGCCGGGCATAGAGCCCATCAAACTTCTCGGGAAAGATCACCACATTGCGATAGTCCGCCTCGGTGATGAGAGCGAACCTTTCCACTTGGCTGAAATCCTTGGTCTTTGCCAGGGCGATCCGGACCCCATTGCGCGAGTAGGCGCTGTAGGTGATGAGGTACTCGCCGTCCAACAGGGTCACGCGCGGGTCTTCGACGCCGAACTCTTCATATGCGCCAGAAGGGGTCAGAAATGGCTGGGGGTCGGCGGTGAAGTGGAACCCGTCGGGACTGCGTGCCAGACCGATGATGGACCGTCCCGTGCGGAGATGGGAACGGAACAGCATGATGTATTCGGACTCATGCTTCACCACGGCTGCGTTGTGGACCGTTTCCACCGGGTACGGAATATCGGCTTTGGTGAGGATGGGATTGTGAGCGTATCGGCTGATCATCGGTTCGCTTCCAGTTCAAAAATCGTCTGGTAGACCCGTTCATAGGCCTCCACCATGGTCTCGATAGAGAAGCACGCTTGCACCCGTCGGCGGCAGGCGCGGCGATCGATTTCACCAAGGCGTTCCAGAACCCGCACAGCCTCGTGGACGTTGTTGACCAGGAAGCCCGTTTGCCCGTGTTCGATCACTTCACGGCAGGAGCCGAGGTCCATGGCGATCACCGGCACGCCGGCGGCATTGGCTTCCGCCAGGACCAGTCCGAATCGCTCCGGGATGGTATTGAGATGCAGCAACGCCCGGGCCTCGGCGAACAAGGCGTTCTTGCCCGGCACGTCCACCGGCCCGATGTAGCGGATGGTCCCTCCGAGGTGGGGCTCGACCTGCTCGCGGAAGTATGTCCGATCCTGGATGATTCCCGCGATGNNTTGTCGGGGTGAATCCGGCCGAGGAAGACGAGGCGATCGCCGCCAGGTTCCTGGAGCGGGTATAGCGAGAGGTCGATGCCGTTATAGACCGTGGCCAGGTAGTTCAGACCGGGCGCGCGATCGGAGTTGCTGACGGAGACAAAATATCCGTCGCGATACTTCTCATAGACGGGCATGATTCGGGGCGATGAAAATCCGTGGATGGTGGTGAGGACCGGCGTCTTCACCAGCCTGGTGTAGGCCAGCGCCATGAAGTCGTAATGGCTGTGGATGAGGTCGAACTCGGCGGCGTGCTCGAACGCTTCGGAGAGGTGGAGGTACTCGGCGACTTTGGGATCGATGGCGCGATCCTCCTCATACCCGCGGCCGACCACGGCATGCAGGCGGGCGCGGGTCACGGAATCCCCGGTGGCGAACAGCGTCACATCCCAGCCGCGGCGGACCAGTCCTTCGGTGATGTTGCCGGCGACGGTCTCCCAGGCGCCGTATTGGCGGGGAGGTGTTCGCCAGGCGACCGGCGACAGGACAGCCACCCTTTTGTGGGGAAAGATCATTCGGGTTCCATGGCGGCCAACACCTCGGCGAGCGGGACGGTGGCGAAACCCGTGGCGTGATCGGCCAGACCGTAAGGGATGATCAACTCGCCATTGTGGAGCAGAGCGCCGCAGGTGTAAACGACATTGGGCACGTAGCCTTCACGCTCGTTCCGATTCGGCTGGAGCAAGGGTTCGCGGAGACGGCCAATTACTTTGGCGGGATCGTCGCGATCGAGGAGGAACGCGCCGATGCAGTACTT
>PLMF01000049.1 GCA_003142355.1 Bryobacterales bacterium | reverse complement strand
CGCTGCCGCGCGGCGTCCACATCAACGTTCAGGAGGGCGAGCGGGTCAAGGCCGGCGAGCCGCTCATGGACGGCCCGCGCAACCCCCACGACATTCTCGACGTCCTGGGCGAGAAGGAGCTGCAGAAGTACCTGGTCAACGAGATTCAGGAAGTCTACCGGTTGCAGGGCGTCAATATCAACGACAAGCACCTCGAAGTCATCTCCCGGCAGATGATGCGCTGGGTGAAGGTGGAAGATATCGGCGACACCGAATTCCTGCCGGAAGAGGTGGTGGACCGGTTCAAGTTCCGCGACGAGAACATGAAAGTTCTGGAAGCGGGCCAGCGGCCGGCGCAGGGCAAGGCCGTGCTGCTGGGCATCACCAAGGCTTCGCTCTCGACCGATTCGTTCATTTCCGCGGCCTCCTTCCAGGAGACCACGCGCGTGCTCACCGAAGCCGCCATCAACGGCAAGGTGGACTACCTGCGCGGCCTGAAGGAGAACGTGATCATGGGCCGCCTGGTCCCGGCGGGCACGGGTATGGAGTATTACCGCCGGGTGAAGATTGCGGGCGAGGACGTGGTGGAAGAGCCCGCGGCCGAGCCCGCGGTCGACACCATCCCCGGTTACGACGAAGAGACGCGCCTGCAATACGCCGGCGGCCTGCCCGAGGAAACGGGCGAGGAGTCGCTGGCGGAGTAGGGCGGCAGACAGGCGATGACGATCAACATCCCGCTGGATTCGGAATTGGCCGGCGTGTTGCAGATGTTCGACAGACCGCTGAAGGACACGGCGCGGGAGTTGATCGTCCTCGAACTGTACCGCCAGGGTAAGATTTCCAGTGGCAAAGCGGCGGAGTTGGTAGGGATGCCTCGAATCGCCTTCATTCAACACGCCTCCGCCCTGGGCATCCCCTTCTTCGACATGACCGAGGAAGAGTGGCGGGCGGAAGTGGACCAGGTGAGAAAGCTCTGTTGAGCAGGGTTGGGCCGGCCCTCGGCACTCAGCCGGGGCTGCGGTTGTGACGGGATTGGGCTTTTCTAGCCGGCGACTGGAGCGCGGTGCGTGACAATCGCTCCAATCGAGCCAGAATCGACTTGAGATTGCGGTGTTGCCGAGAGGCCGCTTTGAAAATCGGGCCGGTTTTGGGAGTGAGCTGTACATCGACAGTTTTGCTTTTGGCTTTGTAGGTCCAGTCCCAGTAAGGGCCATGGCGTTTGGCGGGGTCTGCGTGGCAGGCGCAACCGGCCTGGCCGCACTTCATCCTCCTTTCCAGGACGGTTCCCTTGCAAAAGTACTCGACATTCGGTTGGCAACCTGCGGACCGAGTGGCACTCGGTCCGCGCGGCGCCATGAACAAATTCGCCTTGACACGTAGCGGGCTAAGTGGTATACCTCCTTATGAGTCGGGCAATATTGTACCACAAGTCGGTGATTGTACTATCCTCCCACTTGTGTGGGCAGCGGCTACAATAGAAGGGAGTCGGGCCGCGTGACCATAATGGTTACGCTGCGGTTGCCGGCTCATATAAGAGAGNNCGAGCCTTCCGTATGGGTGACGCGCCGAAGTCGTCACGTGGTGCGAGCAGCCTCTTTCGTCCATTTTTCCGATTCGCGTATCAGCTCCTGATTCCGTACGATCTCTCCACCAGTGCTGTCTCATGGCGCATCGTTGGGATCGCAGGTGCTGTCACGTTAATCGTCGCACCGATCGCGTTAAGCTCCCAACCCTGGGCGTTAACAACGTCGCTGCCGCACCCGCACAACGGGTTTTACGACTGGGTGTATCGCCTGCTTGACCCGCTGTTTCTGTACCTAGTAACGGGCTTTCTTAGCATCCTCCTGCTTGGTTGGCCGCCTGGGGTGCTGTTATCCGACGTACGCCGCCAGTGGAAGCGGTTACACTGGCTGCCTGTGCAGGCGCTCGTAATCCTGTGCGTAGTCACGGGACTGCTGCTGGGCGTGGAGCATTTCCTCAAAATCGGGCTCGGACGGGCTCGTCCCATAACCCGCATCGAACACACGATTATCGCTGCTCGCCTCGAAGGGTGGCTTCCGCCTGAGCACCTGGCGACCTTGCGTCCCGAGCTGTTTCAGTGCCCGATTGGGAGACTAGCATTCGCACCCGGCCTTTCCAGCCGACCAGAGGTACTTCTTAAGGAACTGCAAGACCGGGGAGCACTCAACGACGTCGCTGTACGTGCTCACCTTTCCGATGTCTTCCGTCTGAGGGGAATTGGTCCCTTTCCGGTCGAGGTTAACGCTGAAGTAGCGGCGTTTCGGCAGGTCGAACCATGGCGGCTGAAGCGCGTAAAGCCCTTTCTGATCAGCGCGGTCGATGACCACCTGTTGCCCTTCGTCGTTGGCCACCTGCCCCAGGCATTGGTTCGGTGGTTATCACCGCCGTTGCGCATTGACCCTGAAACGTGCGACGTCGACGGTTCGGCGCCCTCTGGTCATGTGATCCGACAGAGCTTCGTGCTCCTCCTCTTCTTTGCCGTAGCATACTATCATGTTGGTCTCTCCGTGCGTCGGTGGCCGTGGCGCTGGAAGGCCTTCTGTTGTCTGCAGGCAGTCGCTTTTGTCGTGTGTATCTGGTCGCGGATCTACGGTCACCAGCATACTTGGTCTGACGAGATGCTGTCCTTCTCGCTTGCCTTGGGAACACTTTCGGTGGCTCGCCTCGTTCAGTTGATCGCGTTCGCGTCCGAGCGCCGCGTCCTTCGGATGCTCCTTGCTCCGGGCTTTGCGGACCTCTTAGGACCGCTGCACCTGCTAATGATGCTGGTTGACCGGACTGGGCAGATCCTCGTGTGGAACCGTGAAGCCGAGCGCATAACGGGATATTCGGCGGTCGAGGTGCCGACGTTACAGGAGTTCGTTAAGAAGGCGTATCCGCTCGGGGAAGCCCCGCAGATCTTGGAGCGGGAGCTGCAATCGCTCGGACAACGTCGTGAAGAGGGGAGCACTTTTACGCTCATTCGGGTCAAGAATGGCGCGCAGAAGCTCATTTTCTGGAATACCACGTTTCTCACTGCAGAAGACGGGGCGTTGTTTGGCCGGATCGCAGTGGGCTTTGAGATCAATCGTTTTGACCGTCGCCTCGCGGACATCGGCGCGAGCATGGCCTCATTCGTACATGGCCTTCGTCGCGACCTCGACGCTGCCGTTAACAAGATGACGGGCAACGATACCCGCGGGTCCATAGAAATCCTCGAGCGGACGCTGAAGGAGTGCGACGATTTTCGCCAGTACGCAAGAGGCGATGCTGAGCACAAACGCACGATCTGGGCGACGGATCTCATCAAACAGGCGATCAGCACTCTGGAACTTGAAGCGGCCAGCGCGAATGTAATCTTGCGACCTAACCTTCCCGAAGGGATCGCGCCGCTATTTGGCGAAGGCTATCTGCTGCAGCACGCGTTGACGGACCTGGCACGGAATGCGATCAGAGTTATTGCACGCACGCAGCACGCATCTGGTCCGGATGAAACCGAGATATTTCTTCGGGCCCGACAAGTGCAGCGTGGCCAAGTAGAGTACTTGGAAATCGAGGTTGCCGATCATGGTCCCGGGCTGTCGCCGGAACTCAAGAAATGGATCGCCGGTTCCCGCTACGAAGACGTGGGCGAACAGGACCGGGAGCTAGGCCTCGGCCTCCTCCTTGCGACGTTGGCAGCCAGGGAACATGCGGGTTGGCTGTATTGCCGCGAGGAGAACGGCCTGAACATTGTCGGATTGACGCTGCCCGTAGCTCCTGCTGCGATGGTCGAGGCGTCACCCGTTCGCGCGAGCGGGGCCGCCCAGCTCTTGTAAAATGAAGGTTTCTTAATTTTGAGTCTTGGGGGGCCTAAATATGTTTAGTATTAATAAGGTCTCTTAATATACATTTTGGAGAAATGGTAAATGGTTCTTACGGATATCGTGGACGGTTTCACTCGTGACGTGATGAGCCTGGCACCCTTTATCGTGGTCGCTGATGATGACGACACGTTTCGCGAGAAGACTGCCGCGGCGCTGCAGCAGGCAGGGTTCAATGTTGTGCAGGCGAAAGACGGGGATGCGGCCGTAATTCTCTGCCAGACAGGGAGACCCGGCGGCATTCTGATAGATAAGAAATTCAACGGCGGGCTGACCGGTCCCAAGGCTGTCGATAAGATCCGGCGGCTCCACCCAGACAATGGGTTCAGTGCCGTGATTGTGACGAACTATCCGGACGGAAAGGACGGGGCTGATCCTGAGTTTGACAAACACAGCCAAACTGAACAGGCGCTGGACTACGCCCGACAGAAGTTCTTTGTAGACATTGAGCAAGACGTGGGAGAGATGGTTGCGGTGCGCTGTAGACCCTTGTTGGAGCGCCTTAACCAATATGAGGCGCTCTTCGGTGGCATCGAGGCGTATGCGGTGCCCGCGGTGCGGTTTGTGGCACGCGTCGCCGATATTGAGTTGGCTGACGCGCCCGACGGCGCGCTGATCGAGTACAGCACACCGGAAGGCACGAAACAGGGGAAGATCGTGCCCAAGAGTCGTCTTGCAGCGGTCGGCGCTGCATTTGTTGGCGGGCAAGTCGACTATCAGATCTATGAGAATGGGCCCGTAAGCCTCTCGCGGGTCGTGCTAACCGGGAAGGGGATTGACGACTTGACGGAGGATGACTTCGCACCGATTGATGGCGAGTAGGGGAAAGAAGCGCCATGCCAACCATGCCTGCACCACCAATTGCGACGCTGTACGTCTTCAACGTAGGGCAAGGCGATAGCCTGTTGCTGCACCTCGTTAACACCGATGAGGTTCTTCTTGTGGACTCCAATGTAGCGCGAGGACACACGGATCGTGAGCCTCCCGCACTCCGGTTCTTGAAGCAACGTGCTGAGAGGACTGGAAAGTACGATATCGACCTCCTGTGTTTGACGCACCCAGATCGGGACCACTATACCGGGATTGCTGACGTCCTGGAGTGGTCAGAAGCGCATGGTGGACGCGTCAAGAACCTCATACTCTCAGAAGATCCTGATTACAAAACACTGCGCGACCGGACCCTTGAGATACTCCGGACCGTCGGTGATAAAGCGCGCCGCTGGGAGTTGCGGGAACGGTACACGGAATTTGGAAGATTGCTTGGGTTGCTACGGCGCATCGAGCGCCAGCTTGGGCCAGCTGCCCGCACCGCGAACGACTTTGCGCCGGTTCAGGTTATCGGTGCTGCGCAGGTGTATGTCTTCGGCCCCACGAGTCAACGAGTTCGAGAATTCCGGCGGCACGTCATCGACGACCTGTTGAAGGCCTGGGTCAACGGCGAAACGGATCTTGATCGGCTGTCCACGAACGAAATCTCTTGCGTATTGTGGTGCATCATTGGACCTGTTAAACTCCTCCTCACTGGGGACGCGACAGCCACGGCGCTGCTGGAAGCCATTGAAGCGTACCGATCACGACACGAGGCCGCAACCGGGCACTCGTTGCGAACTGAGATCATCAAAGCACCACATCACGGTGCGAAGTTGGGTTCGTCGCCGGAGTTCTGGGATGCCATGCTCACGCGGGAGAGTCCGCATGTCGTTATTTCCGCTGGCCACGATCAGCGCGTCCGACACCCTCATATTGAGACGCTGCATGATATTCGCAATGCGCGACCCAACGCGCTGCTTTTTTGCACGAACACGTGCCCACATTATCATAAACGCTCTCCCTTGACTGCGCAGGAGATCAGGCTCGCCGACCGGTTCGAGGATGAGCTTACGTTGGCCAAGCATACGACGATTGCGAACAAGCCGCGGTACGCGTATCATGGCACGTGCCGGTTTGAGATCGACGCGGCCGGCGGCATCCGCGCGGAATGTGAGTTCAACCCGGCGGAGCCTTGCCCCTTGCATGCTGCTGGAGTGATGGGTGTTCCGATAGAATGCACGTCTGCCCCCAAGATCGCGAGGCCGTTTAGTTCGCTAATTCAGAAGGCGCGCGTGACGTCGCCGAGCGCAGGATAGCGCCTACAAAGATGAATCGGTAGATGGCGAAGGGCACAAACCCGTGACTGCGAACCCACTGCATTAGTAACGACACCATCGACCACGCCACGACAAACGAGGTGACCGACCCAAGACCGAGCACGGTTGCGCTATGCGTGTCGAGATGCAACGCGCCGAGCGTGAGCCGGTGGCAACGAGCATGGTTGGAATCGAGAGGAGAAACGAAAACTCCAACCCTGTGCTGCGTGAGAGCCCAACGAACTCTCCTGCGGTGATCGTCGCCATCGAGCGGGATGTCCCAGGGAAGACGGCTCGGTCCGCGCGGCGGTTGGCAACCGCCGCCGTCACGGTACTCTGCGAAGCTCAGCAATTGTGGATCGTCCCGAACATAAGCCCAATCGCCGCCCTCGGTTACCTCGGCGAACTTGACCTGCTACGGAAGATCTTCGAAGGCCCCACGCTTGAGAGATATGCCATTGGCATCATGAAAGAGAAGCGTACTGGGAAAACTTCAGTTAAGAAGGGCACCGATTGGAATCGCCTCCGCTCTCTGAGCGACCGTCAAATCCGGCGTGCCATCGAGAGCGACCCGGAGGTGCGGCCGACCGATCCGGAGTTTTGGAAAAAAGCGCGCGTGGTGATTCCGGCGGCCAAGCAAACCATCACCATCCGCCTGGATGCGGATCTCCTCGAATGGTTGCGGAAACAGAAGGGTTATCAAACACGGATCAATGCCGTGCTCCGAAC
>PLMF01000139.1 GCA_003142355.1 Bryobacterales bacterium | reverse complement strand
TTGCGAAACGAACCCAATTCTCCCCGGCGGCCCCGCCCCCGCGCCGTCTCCCGACCCCCAACCCCTGGCCCCGGGGCCCCGGCCCCCGGTCCCTGACCCCCAACCCCCGGCCCCCGCCACGCTATACTCGTAATTTCCCATGTTCCATTCCATCGAACAGCACGTTTCCAGCGCCTTTCGTGCTCACATTCTGGTGCGCTACGGTCTCGATCTGGCGGTGGCCGTCGAGCAGCCGCGGCAGAGCGATTTCGGCGAAATGGCCGTGCCCGCCGCCTTTCAGCTTGCCAAACAGTTGCGACTGGCGCCCCGAAAGATCGCGGCGGAATTGGCGGCGGAGATCGGGCCCATCGAAGGGGTGGCGGCGGTGGAAGTGGCCGGCAACGGGTACGTCAACATCCGGCTCGATCGCGGCGCGTTGGGCGCGGCCCTGCTGCGCGGCGAATCCGAAGAGGCCGCGCCCGCGGGCGAGAAGGTGATCGTCGAGCACACCAACATCAACCCCAATAAGGCGGCGCACATCGGACACCTGCGCAACGCCACCCTGGGCGACACCTTCGTGCGCATGTTGCGCGCGCGCGGCCAGCGCGTCGAGGTGCAGAACTACATCGACAACACCGGCGTGCAGGTGGCCGACGTGGTGGTGGGGTTCCACTACCTCGAGAACCAGACCCCCGAGGATGTGAAGGCGCTGCTGGCCGATCCGTCCGTGCGGTTCGACTACTACTGCTGGGACCTCTACGCGCGCACCTCCAGCTATTACAAGGACCATCCCGAGGCGCTCGAATGGCGTAGCGCCACGCTGCACGCCATCGAAGCGGGAGCGGGCGAGCTGGCCGAGATGGCGCACCTGGTGGCGGATGCCGTCGTGGAAGCGCACCTGGCCACTATGCTGCGGCTGGGCGTCGAGTACGACGTGCTGCCGCGCGAGAGCGAAATCCTGCACCTGCAATTCTGGGCCTCGGCCTTCGAGTTGCTCCAGCAACGCCAGGCCATTTATCTCGAGACCGAAGGCAAGAACGCCGGCTGCTGGGTGATGCCCGGCCTCTCGGAAGAGGGCAAGGTGATCGTGCGCTCCGATGGCACCGTCACTTACGTCGGCAAGGATATCGCCTACCAGCTTTGGAAATTCGGCCTGCTCGGCAAGGATTTCTTCTACCGCCCGTTGCAGACTTACGCCGACGGCCGCGTGCTCTGGGTCACTACCGATGAACCCACGGAAACCGCGCCACAGTTCGGGCACGGTTCGCGCGTGTACAACGTCATCGACGCGCGGCAGTCCTACTTGCAGGACGTGGTGGTGGCCGGCCTGCGCGGCTTGGGCTACACCGCGCAGGCCGATCAGTCGGTCCACTTCTCTTACGAAATGGTGGCGCTAACGCCCGGCTGCTGCGCGGAGCTGGGGATCCAGCTATCGGAGGAAGACCGCGCGCGTCCCTATGTGGAAGTCGCCGGCCGCAAGGGCCAGGGCGTCAAAGCGGACGACCTCATGGACACNNAAGTTCACCCGCACTTCGGTGATCGCTTTCGATTTTCAGGAGGCGCTGAGCTTCGAAGGCGAAACCGGGCCGTACCTGCAGTACGCGGCGGTGCGCGCGCGCAACATTCTGCGCAAGCTCGAGGAGCGCGGCGAGAGCGTCCCCGATTTCGCGGCGGAACTGAGCCGCCAAGCCATGGCGCGCCAGCTTCAGTCGGAAGATTTCTGGCAAGTGTTGCTGGCGGCGTCCAAGGCCGATTCCGCGGTCGAGAGCGCCGTCACCGCGGGCGAGCCGGCGCACGTGGCCAAGTACGCGTTTCAACTGGCGCAGGCGTTCAACAACTTCTATCACCAGTACCCCGTCATTCACGAGGAGAACCGTGAAAAAAAGGTTTTCCTGCTGTGGATGACGGATTTCTTCCGCCGCCAGCTCGAACGCACCGCCGGCATCTTGGGGATTCCGATTCCGGAGTACATGTAGGGGCCGGGCATGCCCGGCCCCCCCGGCATGCCCGGCCCCTACTGCTCTAGAATAGGTTTTGGTCGAATCCTATGCGCTTACGGACGTTGGGTATCGTGCTCGCCGGCGGCAAGGGAACCCGCCTGTTTCCGCTCACCAGGGAACGGGCCAAACCGGCCGTCCCGTTTGGCGGAAAGTACCGCATCATCGACTTCGTGTTGAGCAATTTCATCAACTCGGGGATCTACTCCATCTACGTGCTGACGCAGTTCCGCAGCCAGTCGCTGTTGCAGCACCTCAGCGAGGGCTGGCAGTTCGGCGGGCTGCTCAAGACCCAGTTCCTGATCCCGGTGCCGGCGCAGATGCGCTCCCCCGATGAGACCTGGTACCAGGGCACGGCGGACGCCATTTACCAGAACATCAACCTGGTGGAGCAATCCGATCCACACGTGGTGGCCATCTTCGGCGGAGACCACATTTACCGCATGAACATCGCCAGCATGATCGACTTCCACGTGCAGCGGAGCGCCGAAGTTACGGTGGCCGCCATCCCCGTGGCCAAGCCCCTGGCCGCCGAGCTGGGCGTGATCGAAACGGCCGCCGACGGCCACATCACCGCGTTCCACGAGAAGAACCCCGACGCCCCCACCATACCCGGCGATGCGGAGCGCGTTTACGCCTCCATGGGCAACTACATCTTCTCCACGCGCATGCTGCTGCGGTTGCTGCACGACGACGCCGCCGATGAATCGAGCGGCCATGATTTTGGCCGCGACATCCTCCCCAAGCTGGCCGGCAAAGCCGAGATCTTCGCTTATGATTTTCAGACCAGCCGCATCCCCGGCGAGCCGGCCGATTCCATGCCTTACTGGCGCGACGTGGGGACCATCGATTCCTACTACGAAGCCAACATGGACCTGCGCTCCGTCACCCCGGTGCTCAACCTCTACAACCGGGAATGGCCGGTGCGCACCACCGCCTACCCGGACCCGCCTGCGAAGTTCACCTTCGACGAAGAGAACCGCCGCGGCCAGGCCATCGACTCGATCGTCTCGGGCGGCTGTCTGCTTTCGGGCGGCGTGGTGCGGAACTCGGTGCTGGGACGCAGCGTCCGCGTGCATGCCGGCGCGCTGGTGGAAGACTGCGTCATTCTCGACAACTGCGATATTGGCCGCCGCTCGAAAATTCGCCGCGCCATCCTCGATAAGAACGTGCGCGTGCCGGAAGACGCCGAGATCGGCTACGATCTCGAGCGCGACCGCCTCAACCATCACGTCACCGAGAGCGGCATCGTGGTGATCGCCGGCAACCGTACCCCGGTCGAGATCACCAGCCTGGTGGTGTGACGATTGGAACAACACATCCTAGCCTGGATCACTCAGTACGGCTACCTGGCGATCTTCGGTTTGCTGATGTTTGGAATTGTCGGGCTGCCGGTGCCCGATGAAACGCTNNTGCGGCGGCGTTCGCGGGCAGCACTTGCGGCATCACCATCAGCTACACCCTGGGCCGGACGTTCGGGCTGGCCCTCATTCACCGCTACGGGAAGTACCTGCGCATTACCGAAGAGCACATCCGCAAGGCCCACGCCTGGTTTGAGCGCGTGGGCCATTGGGGCCTGACGTTCGGCTACTTCATCCCCGGAGTGCGCCACGTCACCGCCTACGCCGCGGGCATGAGCGAGGTGGAGCCGCACCAGTTCGCGCTGTTCGCCTACAGCGGCGGGTGCCTGTGGGTGGCCACGTTCATCGGCTTGGGATACTTCCTGGGCGACCAATGGGAAGCGGTGGGAAGAGAAATCCACCACTACCTGGTCAGCGTGACCATCGCAGCCGCTATACTGGTTGCCGCATACCTGGTGTGGTGGCGGTGGCGCCGGGCGCGAGGTAAGTGATGGCCAGCGCCGTCGCCACGACCACCACGCAGCCGATCACGTTGTACCAGAGGTACGACATGCCGGTGAACAGGAAAGCTGAGAAGATGGCGGCTTCGCCGGCCAGCATTCCGATAAACGTGGCCGTTCCGCGCACCCGCCGGAAGGCCAGCGCCAGCACGAAACATCCCAGCAGAGAGCCATAGAAAAGCGAGCCCACCACGTTGACCGCCACGATCAGCGATCCCAGCCGCTTGCCCCATCCGGCGAATGTGACGGCACAGATGCCCCAGAACAGCGTGGCCCAGCGCGAGGCCGCCAGGTAGTGGCGATCGCTGGCCTCGCGGCGAACGTACCGCCGGTAAATATCCACCACGGTCACGGTGGCCAGAGAGTTGATCTCCCCGGAGCTGGCGGACATGGCCGCCGCGAAAATCACCGCGATGATCAGCCCCACAATTCCCGCCGGCAGATGGCGCGTGACGAACGAAAGGAAGATGTAGTTGGTGTCGCTGAAGCCCTTCTCGCCGCCGGTCGACTCCACCAGCTTCGCGGCTGCGGTGCGCGCGCCGTCGATCTGCTTCTGCGCCGCCCGGTATTCCGCAATGCGGCTGCTTTCGGCGGCGGAATCGCGCGCGTGGTGCGCTTCCACCAGCGCCAGCGCCGCCTGGCGCCGGTCCTCGAACGCCCGGTTGTATTGCTCCGCCAGTGGCTGGAATGCACCCGCCCGTTCGATGCGGCCGAGTTCCGCGCGCTGGAACAAAACCGGCGGCTGCACGAACAGGTAAAACACAAACACCATGGCGCCGATGAACAGAATGAAAAACTGCATGGGGATTTTGGCCACGGCGTTGAACAGCAGTCCCAGCCGGCTCTGCGCGATGGAGCGGCCCGTCAGATAGCGCTGCACCTGCGATTGGTCGCAGCCGAAGTAGGAGAGGAACAGGAACGTGCTGCCAATGAGGCCGCTCCAGATATTGAAGCGGTCGTTCCAGTCGAAGTGGGTGGTGACCGCGTTCAGGCGGCCGGCCTTGCCCGCCAGAAACATGGCGTCGCCGAACGAGACCGACGACGGCATCAGCACGATCACGGTGACCAGCGAAACCACCAGTCCCAGAAAAATGACGCCCATCTGCTGCACGTCCGACCACGTCACGGCCTTGATGCCGCCGAGCACGGTGTAAGTGATGACCAGGGTTCCCATCAGCATCGTGGTCACCCGCTCCGGCCAGCCGAGGATCACCGAGAGCACGATGGCCGGCGCATAGAGCGTCAGTCCCACGGAGAGCCCGCGCTGGCACAGGAAGATCACGCTGGCCAGCGTGCGCGTCTTGCTGTCGAAGCGCTTCTCCAGGTACTCGTACGCCGTGTAGATTTTGGCCTTGTGAAAAAGCGGGACCACCGTGGCGCAAATGACGACCATGGCGATGGGCAGTCCGAAATAGGCCTGCACGAACCGCATCCCGTCGACATACGACTGCCCGGTAGTGGAGATAAAGGTGACGGCGCTGGCCTGCGTCGCCATGATGGAAAGGCCCATGGCATACCAGGGCATGGTCTTCCCTGCCAGCAGGTAGCGGTCCACGGTGTTGCTGCCGCGGCCGCGGTAGAGGCCGTACAGCACGATGGAGACCAGGGATGTGATGAGGACGATCCAGTCGAGGGGCCTCATTGAAACGCTCGCGTAAACAAGTAGGCCGCCGCTATGATCACGCAGAGGAAGATGAGGACCGCCATGTAGACGCGCCGCCAGGTACCCAGAAACGGCGGCGGCTCATCGGGCATGTCGCGAAGATCCGGCATGAAGGGAGTGTACTACGCCGCCAGTTCCCCGCGCATCACCGTCACCGCCTGGCCGCCCAAAATCACGCGGTCTCCACTGAGCCGCACCCGCACCACGCCGCCGCGCGCCGACGCCTGCCAGGCCGTGAATTCGCTCTTGCCCAGGCGCTCGGCCCAGTATGGCCCCAGCGCGCAGTGCGCCGAGCCCGTGACCGGATCTTCGTCTACTCCCGCTGCCGGAGCGAAGAACCGCGAGACGAAATCGAACTCCGTGGAGGAGGGCCGCGCGGTCACGATCACGCCGCGCACCGGGACTTTCCGCAGCGCCGTGAAATCCGGCGTCATGGCGCGCAGCGTCTCTTCGGACTCCACCTCCACCAGGTAGTCGAACTGGTTGCGGGCCACAAACCGCGCTTGCACGCCCAGGGCCGGAAGCAGATCGGGCGGCGCTTCGGCCGGCGTGGCGGCTTTGGCCGGGAAATCCAGCTCGATCCAGTCGCCGCGGCGGTCGGCCAGCAACAGGCCGCTGCGCGTGTGAAACCGCGCCTGCCGGCCCGCCGGCAGGTGGCGGTCTTCCCATAGCACGTGGGCGCTGGCTACCGTGGCATGGCCACACAGGTCCACCTCCACCGCGGGTGTGAACCAGCGCAGGTTGTAGCCGTCATCGTGCGGCGTCAGGAAGGCGGTTTCCGAGAGATTCATCTCGCGCGCCACATCGCGCATCCACTGCTCGGCGGGTGGCTCCCGGAGCACGCAAACGGCCGCGGGATTGCCGGAAAAGGGCCGGTCCGTGAAGGCATCGACTTGAACGATTCGAATAGGCATGATGTAGCAGGTTAGCGCACTTGAATCCTCCGGCGGAATAGTGGAGTCTAAGAGTAGGCTGTGCGACTGTTCTCGGCATTCTCCAAAGTGTTCTTCGCGGCAGGTCTGATGGTCGCCATGTGGGGGCTGATCTCACTGGACCGGTCCGACCGCCACACCTGGGTCCGCCCGGCGGGTGCATCTGGGCCGGTGCGGATTCTTCAGTTCTACGCCAGCACGGGGATTGTCACGGCGGGCGAAAAGGCGCGGCTATGTTATAGCGTGGAGAACGCCAAATCCGTGCGCATCTCTCCCATGATGCAGGAAGTCTATCCGTTTCCCGATCATTGCCTGGAAATCGAGCCGGAACATACCACCCACTACACACTGCTGGCGGAAGGCTACGACGGCATGGTGGCCACGAAATCGTTTACGCTTCAGGTGGAAGCTGAGGAGACCCCGCCGCCGCAGGTGGTCAACTACGCCGCGCTGTAAAACTCGCGCACCCGCTCCGCCACTTCTTCCACCGCCGTCTCCGGCATATACGGCCACAAGGGCAGCGACAGAACCTCGCGGCAGGCTTGTTCCGCGGCCGGCAGGCTGCCGCGTTTCAGGCCGCAATCCCGGAACGCCGGCTGCAAGTGCAACGGGACGGGATAGTGCACGGCTGTGATGATGCCGCGTTCCGCCAGGAATTTCCGCAACCGGGAGCGCTGGGCGGCCCGCACCACGTAGAGATGGCACACCGAACCCGCCCGCCGGCCCACCGGCCGCACGCCATCGCACCCCGCCAGGGCCTGGTCGTAGAGAGCCGCCAGCCGCGCGCGGCGCTGGTTCCACTCGGCCAGCTTCGGCAGGAAGGCGCGCAGGTAGCAGGCTTGCATCTCATCCAGGCGCGAATTGATGGCGCGCACGCGCGCCACCTGGTCATGGCGCCGTCCGCCATCGCGGAGGCGCCGCAACTTCTCCGCCACGGCCCGCGAATCGGTCAACACGGCCCCGCCGTCGCCCAGGCAGGGCAGGTTCTTGGTGGGGTAAAAGCTGTACGCTACCGCCGGTGAAAAGCTGGTGAACGGGCGCCCGGCCTCCTGCGCACCGTGCGCCTGACAGGCATCTTGCAGCAGAACCAGCCCGTGCCGCCGCGCGATTCCGGCCAGCCGCGGCAGATCGCAGGGCTGCCCATAGAGATGCACCGGCAGCAGCGCGCCGGCGCGCTTGCGGACGCGTGCTTCGGCGTCCTCCGCATTGAGCAGCAGCGTCTCCGGGTGGACGTCGGCGAACCGCGGCCGGCATCCGGCCGCCAGGATGGCCTGTGCGGTGAACGGAGAAGTGAGCGCCGGCACGATGACCTCCGCGCCGCTCTCGGCCAGTCCGGCGGCTCTGATCCCCAGCTCGATGGCCGCCGTGCCCGACCCCGCCGTCACCGCGAACCGGGCGCCCAACGCCGCCGCCAGTTCCCGCTCGAATGCATCCACCTGTTCGCCCAGGATGAACTGCATGCGCTCGAACAGGCGCTCGAGATTGGCCCGCCAGGCCGGCTCGGTAGCCGCCAGCATGGGGCGAAGATCGATCATGGGGATGGTCATCGCAGAATCACCAGCCTTACCCATAACCGCAGAAGTTGCAGGAGCGTGACCGCCAGCGAGCGGACACGAAAGAACTGCGACCTTCCATGGAGGCGCGGATAATGATGCACTCCGACTTCCATCACCTGGCACCCGCTCAATTCCAGTTTCCGCACCAGCTCGACGCAGATGGTGCCGCTGGTGGAGGTCAAGTGGATCTCGTCCAGCAGGGCGCGCCGGATCAGCCGGTAATCGCAATCGATATCGCGGATGCCAATGCGGAACAGCAGGCGCGCGCAAAAGTTGTAGACACTACCGATCCAAACGCGGTGCCGCGGGTCATGACGCTCCAGCTTGTAGCCGTTCACGAGGCCCGTGGCGGGCCCTGCCAGCTCGAGCAGCCGGGGAAGCTCGCCGACGTCATACTGTCCGTCGCCATCGGTGTAGAAGACAAATTCCTTTTGAGCCGCCGCAAACCCGCTGCGCAGCGCGCCGCCATAACCGCGGTTGTGGGCATGGGTCACCACGCGCAGCCAAGGGCTGTACTCGCGGCCAAGCTCCTCGATCACTTCGCCGGTGCGATCCCGACTGCCGTCGTTGACCACGATGACCTCGTAATCGGCTACGTGCTGTTCGAGCGTGGCGAACGTCTTGCGGACCAGCGCCGGCAGCGAGGGAGCGTCGTTATACGCCGGGAAGAAGACGCTCAGCGATGGGAATTTTCGGGCCTCCAAGCTTATACTATTCTCTCACCGATCAGGACCAGGGACTGGCCCACCGGGAGATCGTGGCCGGCGCCTAGCCAGGCCGCCTCGAGCGCCAGCGGCGCGTACAGCAGCTTGTCGAGCCAGGGCGCCACCGGTTCGACCCCGCTGGCGGGTGGTTTGGCGAGCAGCGGTTCCCACACCCGGAATTTCGCCAGCGCCACCGGCAGCAGCAGCGAATTGACGTAGGTGCAACGCAGCACCCGCACGCCCGCACCGGTCATCAATGCCATGAGCCGGCGCCGGGTGAACCGCTGCCGCTCGAAGGCGAATTGGGAATGGCGGCTGCGCAGGATGTCGAGCGCCGCCGTGCGGACCACCAGGAGACCACCGGGCGCCAGCACCCGCGCCAGCTCCCGCGCGGCCGGGTACTCTTCGCCGCGCGGCAGGTGCGCCAGCACATCCACGGACATCACCACGTCGAAGGCGCCGTCCGAAAAAGGAAGCCTCATTATGTCACCCTGCACCGCGCGTTCGACGCCCATCTGGCGCGCGTAGCGAAGGCCGTGCCAACTGAAATCCATGGGCACGACGGGCCAGCCGCGTTCCCTCTGAAGCAGGTGCGCGAAGTAACCCGTGCCGCATCCGGCTTCGAGGACGCGGCCGATGCTCCTCCCCGCCAGGTAGGGGTCCAGCATGCGAAGCAGGATGGTCCGCATGCCCCGGTACCACCAGAAGTGCTTTTCGGATTTTGCGATGTTGGCGAATTCCGCCGGGTTCATGAAGCCGCTCATGTTTGCGAGCCGGCTCCNNCCTCTTGCCGCAGCCGCTCGTAAACTCCGCGCGCCGCCCTCTGCGCGGCGATCTTTTTGGTGCGGCCGTCGGCCTGTCCGGCCCAATCCTTGCTCACCCGCGCCTCGACCGTGAAGGTTTTGGAGTGCTCCGGGCCCCGCTCCCGCAGAATGGTGTAGCGCGGCTGCGGCAACTTGTGCGCCTGCGCCAGTTCCTGAAGCGCGCTCTTGAAATTGGTGATGGCCGGCTGGATGTCGGTGCCCGCCTCCTCATCGCCGGAGAACGGAGCGTCCAGCACGTGGGCGGCGACGAAATTCCGGACGGCTTCCAGTCCGCCGTCCAGCCACATGGCGCCGATGATGGCTTCGAGCGCGTCCACCAGCAGCGTTTTCTTGGCGCGGCCGCCGCTCATCTCCTCGCTGCGGCCCAGTTCCAGATAGCCGCCCAGATCGAGACGCCGCGCCACTCCATGGAGATGGGCCGCGCTCACCAGGTGGGCCTTCAGCCGCGAGAGCTCGCCCTCGCGATACTCGGGAAAACGCCGGACCAGGGCCTCGGCAACGAGAAACCCAAGCACCGAATCGCCCAGGAACTCGAGCTGCTCGTTGTCGTTCAGAGTAGAACTGGCGCCCGTGTGGGATTCGTTGGCGAGCGAGCTGTGGATGAGCGCGCGGCGCAACAACTCCGCGTGAGAGAACTGGTAATCGATTCTCAGCTCGAGCGATGCCGGCTCCGCGCGCATGTACGGACGCTTACTGCTTCTTCTCGGCTGGGGGCGGAGGGGCCGGAGCAGCCGGAGGGGCCGGAGCAGCGGCAGCAGCCGGAGGGGTGGTGTTCTTCGCGCCCGCCTTGATCGCGGTGGCGCGAATNNAGCGCCGATGCCTCCCGCACCTGGTAAGCCGGCTCGGGGTGAGCCGCGCCATCCGCCGCCGTCTTGAACTCGGCGATGGCCACGTCGTATTTCTTGCGCACCAGCGCGGCCAAGCCCAAGGCATTGTGGGCTTCGGCCGTGAGGTCCTTCTTGGCGTCTTCCCACTGCTGGTCCGGGATCTGCGGATTGGGCTTGGCCGCATCCTTCACCAACTGGATGGTCTCATTGGCGTACTTCTCGGACCTGCCCAGTTTCTCTTCCTTGTCCAGGTCGTTTTCGCGCGTGTTTTGCGCCAACAGCTCAGCCAGCATCAGGGTGGCCTGGAAGTTCTTGGGGTTCGCCTCGATCGTACGCTCAGCGAAAACCTGCGCCTTTTCGGGGTCGCGCTTCTGCTCGTAGGCCGTGGCCTCCATCAACAACGCGACATCTTTGTACTTAGTGTCCGCAAACTTCGTAAGCAGATCTTCAGCGGCCTTAATGACCGCATCCGGATTACCCTGCGCTGCGCCCAGCGCCTGCAGCGCCACCTGTTCTGCGTTGGGTGCTGGGGGGGCAGACGCCTTGGGTTGCGCCTTGGCTTGCGCCATCAGGCTCGAAACACCAGCCACCAATGCCAGGGCGCCGGTGAGAATCGTTCGTTTCATTTGAGAACTCCTTGTTTTCCGTCCTGCCTTAAAAGTTGTCGCACGCCCAGTTCCGCGGCTTGGCGCGCGGGGAGCGATGCGCCATCCACCTTCAGAGCGTCTTGAAAATGTTTGACCGCCTGTTCTCGGTCTCCCGCGGCCATGGAAAGCCTCCCCAGATAAACCAGTGCCCAGGCCTGCACCTGCGCCTCGGGTTGCGATTCCAGGGTCTTCTGGAACAGCTTCTCCGCGGTTTCGGGGTCTTGCTGAAGCACCGCGACCCGCGCCAGCCCATAGTAAACCGAGGCGTGCATGGGCTGGCTGTCCGTCTGCGTCAAAACCTGGAGGTATAGTTTCTTGGCCGTGTCCAGGTCCCGAGCCGTGTAAGTTTGTTCCGCTTCCTCCAGCGTCTTGGCGGCGCCGGTAAGGGGCGGGGGTGGCGGTTGCGGCGCGGATTTCACCGTGCGCACGGTCTCTTCTCTATTGAATTCCACGTTGGAAAGGCGCTTGTCTTCCTTCACCACGTCGATGGCCCCCACCAGGTCNNTTCCGGCTTATGGTCCAGCCGCGCCTCCACCGCCTTGATGAGCGATTCCGTGACCAGCAGCAGGAAATCGTCCTTGAAGGAATCGGCCAGCGCGTGCGCGCGCTGGGCGTGGTCGGTAAGCCCCTTCTTGCGTTCCAGAATCTCCTGGTAGCGAGTCGACAGCGGATCGAGCAGGTAGTGCAAATACGCGTGCCGCACATCGAAAGTCCGCAGTTCCGGCGAGGGCGTGATGACGATGGTGTACTCAAAGCCATAACTGCGCGTCTGGATCTGGTTGGGCGCCGCCAGCAGCTCGATATAGATTTGAAAACGGCGGCCTCGGAAGCCGGAGGTTAGCTGCCGCAGGTAGGCGTTCACCTGGAGCACCGCCTCGGAAACGGGATCGTGATACCGCTCGATGTATTGGTTGATAGCGGGTTGCGACCGGTTCCACAAGTCTTCGATATGGGCTTCCTTGTAGAAGGTCGCGAGTAACGGCGAAAGCCCCTGCAAAAGGGCGGCGTCCGGCGGAATGTCGACGTCGCGCTGCCTGACAGCGAAGTCGGGCGGACCTCCGGCAGTGAGCGCGAAGGAAATGTACTGGCTCAGCTCGACGGTGTCGTCGTTCTTGCGGTGCCTGTCGAAGAAAGCCTTGAGGGCCGGAAGCGAAGGGATGTTCCGCTTGGCCAGTTCCGCGCGGATGGCGTCCCGCAGCGGATGATTATTCGGCGACGACAGGTCAGCCGCATAGCCGACGGCGTTGATCGCGGCCATGACGGTGAAAAGCCCGGGGCTGGCGTCGAGCTGGCCTTCTTGAGACATGGCCGCGGGAACCGTCAGGGCCATGATCAGGAAGGCCGGAAACACAAACCGATACAAGTAAATCCGCCTTTGAAGAATCAGTTTAACACCCGTGGCGCACGGACGAGGGGAGGACGGAGGCGGCTGAGTGTATAATCGGGGGTGGCCAGGAAGCGACAGTGGGCAGCAGGAGGAATCGATGAATCGCAAGCAGGAAATCACCAGGCGGGACGCTCTCGCCAGGAGCGCGGCTATCGGAGGCTTTTCGTTTCTACCGGTGAAGGTTTTCGGCCGCGGGGGCGCCATCCCCCCGAACGACAAGATGAACGTCGCCTTCATCGGCATCGGCGGACTGTACGGGCCCAAGGCCTTGCGGGAATTGGCGAGCCAGAATATCGTCGCCGTATGCGATATCGACTGGCGGCCTGGCACTCCCGGGGCGGGCGGAGTGACGCCGGCCATCGACATTGCCAATAAGAACCCTCAGGCGAAGAAGTTCGACGACTGGCGTGTGATGCTCCAGGAAATGGACAAGAGCATCGACGGCGTGGTGGTGTGCTCGGCCGACCACACGCACGCGCACGCGGCGATCACGGCGATGAAAATGGGCAAGCACGTCTTCTGCGAGAAGCCGTTGGCGCACTCGGTCCACGAAATCCGGGCCATGATGGCCGCGGAGAAGAAATACAAAGTGGCTACGCAACACGGGGTCCAGGGCCACGCCTCCGAGGACTTGCTGTCGATGGCCGAGTGGATCAAGGACGGCGCCATCGGCGATGTGAAAGAGGTGCACGTGTTCGAGGGCGCCCGGCCCGCGAACGCACCCCGGCCCGCGAACGCACCCCCGCCGCCCGACCCAGCCGCCTATTACGAGCCGATCAAACACATCCACGACGAGATTCCGGTTCCGCCTGAAGTGAAATGGGACCTCTTTGTGGGGCCGTCTCCGTTCCGGCCATGGAATCCCATGTATACCCCGCTTCGGTGGAGAAACTGGGTCGATTTCGGAACCGGACTGCTGGGCGATCACGGCAGTCACTTCCTGGACCCGGTGTTCACGGCGCTGGATCTCGGGCTGCCGGAGACGATCGAGGCGGACACGGATCCAGAGTATGGTCCCGAGCAAATGGCGCAGATGTTTCCGCGCATGGCCACGGTTCGCTACACCTTCGCGGCGCGCGGGAAGATGCCTGCCGCGACTGTCACCTGGCACGCGAACCATATGCCGCCCATGCCGAAAGGGTGGAAAGAGGGAGACAAGTTCCCGACCGGCGGAGGCATGTTCATCGGCAGCAAGGGCGCACTCATTTATTCCAACATCTACATGGGCAAGCCGAAGGAATCCGTTCCGGACATGATCCGGCTCTTTCCGGACGAACTCGACAAATCCTACAAGCGTCCGGCCAAGACCCTGCCGCGGCCCGAGAGCCACTGGCTCGAGTGGGTGGAATGCGCGAGAACGCACAAGCCGGCGAGCACCAACTTCCAGCGGAGCGGCCTGGTTTGCCAGGCGTGCCTGCTGGGCGACATAGGCATCATGCACAAGGGCAAGATCCTGCGTTATGACACGAAGGCGGGCAAATTTACCAACAGCGAAACCGCCAACCAGATGTTGCAGCGCAAATACCGCGAAGGCTGGCCTCTGCCGGCGTAGTGCCGATCGAATAGGAGAACTGCAATGCCGCCGTTGTTCCGCCGCGCCGCGGCCCGCTTCATCATCACCTTCGCCGCTCTTGCCGGCGGCGCCAGCCTTTGCGCCCAATCCGTTGCGCGCAAGCCGGCTCCTATCCTTGGGAAATCGCTGCGCTACTGCAACCCGTTGCCCATTGAAGCCTCCTCCCAAGACGGCTCGCCCCAGGGCATCAGCCTCGGCGATGTCACCGTGGTGCGCGAGGGCGGCAGCTATTACATGTTCAACACCGGAGGCGGCGGTTGGGTCTCCGAGGACCTCGTGAACTGGAAGTACAAAGGCGTCCAGGGAGCCCGGGTCCCGGTGGCTCCGCACGTGGTGAAGTACAACGGAACGTTCTATATGTCCGGCAACAACTCCCCGTTGTACCGTGCGCCCGGTATCCTCGGCCCCTACGAGTTGGCCGGACCTTGGAAAGACGAAAAAGGCGAGCCTTGGAAGGGCGTCTCGAACGGCCGGCCGTGGACGGGCGCCTTCGACGTCGACATCTTCATCGATGACGACAACAAGCCCTACCTCTATTTCCCCGGCAGATCGACCGACGGCATCTATGCCGTTCCCCTGGACCCGAAGGACCTGCCCCGATTCGCGGCCGCTCCCAAGCACCTGTTCGGCTTCGAGAAGTCCCACACCTGGGAACACTGGGGCGAAATGAACGAGTATGCCGATGCCGCCTGGATCGAAGGTCCGTGGATGATCAAACGCGCCGGCGTCTACTACCTCGAATACAGCGCCTCCGGCACCCAGTGGCTCAGCTATGCGACGGGAGTCTATACCAGCAAGAGCCCGCTGGGGCCGTTCCAGTACTCCCCGGTGAACCCGCTCCTGCGCAAGACCAGCGGCGTCGTCACGGGCACCGGACATGGCTCCGTGGTCGAAGGGCCCGACGGCAAATGGTGGCAGTTCTACACTATCGTTCTGTCCAATCCTCCCGGTGGCCGCCGCCTCGGCATGGATCCCGTGGGCTTCGACCAGAACGGCAACTTGTTCGTCCGCGGCCCCAGCGAAACGCCCCAGTGGGGGCCGGGTGTGGTCGCCGACCCGGCCCGCCAGGGCGACTCGGGCTCGATTCCCCTCACCATCAACAAGCTCCGGGCGATGAACCAGAAAGGCAGCTTCTCCAGCCAGCGCCCCGGACACGACGCCGCCTATGCCCTCGACAACGATAACGGCACATGGTGGGAACCGGCTGAAAACGATGCCCAGCCTTCGCTCACCGTGGACCTGGGCTCCATCACGGAGTTCGACCCGCCCCAGGAGTTCATGGTCGATTCGATGCGGATCGAATTCACGGCCGGCGGCGGATTCGGCGGCCGCGGCGCGCCCCAGCCGGCAGCCCAGCCCGCGAACAAAACCGTCGCCCACCGCTACAAGATCGAAACCTCCACCGATGGCAGCATCTTCACCGCCATCCTGGACAAGACCGGCAACAACGTGACGAAGTACACCGAATTCGAAGAGCTTCCGCCCACGGTGTGCCGCTTCGTGCGCTTGACCATGACCGACTGGCCCCGCACCGGCAATGCGCCGTTGGGCATCATGGAGTTCACGGTTTTCGGAAAATCGGCCGAACCCGCCAAGCGCTGATCGTGCAACGCCCCTTAAGCGGCATCCTCCGTTCACAGCACGTGATAATACCCGCCGCGCTCGAGCACCTCGACCGGAATGCCGAACAGGCCGGTGAGCGTCGCGGCTTCGAGCACCTCGTCCTTGGGGCCGTCGCGATAGACGCGGCCGCCGCGGATCAGCACCACGCGGCGCATCTCCGGGATGATGTCCGGCAGGTGGTGCGTCACCATGATGATGCTGATACCGGCGCGCGCCAGCTTGCGCAGGATTTCGCGCAACTCGTGGGTGGCGTGCAGGTCGAGACTGGAGGTGGGCTCGTCCAACACCAGCGCCTGGGGATCGTGCACCAGGGCGCGGGCGATCAGGATGCGGCGCGCCTCGCCCGATGACATCTCGTTGGTATTGCGTTCCGCCAGGTGCGAGATTTCGAGCAACTCCATCACCTCTCGCGCCTTCCGCTCCATTTCGGGCGCGATTTGGTGGTTGGGCCAGATCCCCACGCTGCCGAAGAAACCCGACAGCACAATCTCGTACCCGGAGTAGTCGCGCGTGCACATCTGCATCCAGTCGTTGGAG
The DNA here is from genome assembly GCA_003142355.1 of Bryobacterales bacterium. The sequence goes on along the minus strand of PLMF01000139.1, from coordinate 12,877 downwards.
ACGATGCCGAGATGGTTGCGGAGATCGAACAGGTGCCAGCGGTCGCGGCCCAGAATGCGCAGCGACCAGGGCTCGGCCTTGATGACGGGATACAGGTCGCGAGAGATGACTTTGATGAGCGTGGATTTTCCCGAGCCGTTGGGTCCGAGGATGGCGGCGTGCTCGCCTTGCGCGATGGAGAGCGTGACGCCTTCGAGCACCACGCGGCGGTCGCGGCGCACGGTGACGTTCTGAAAATCGATCAAGGGGATAGAAGATGTCAACCCTCTATCTTACGGTCTACAATGGGACCACATGTTTTCCCGCCGCTTCCACTGGGATTTCCGGACCAACCGCCTCACCCAGGCGCTGGAGGCCATGCGCCGGGACGGGGCGCGCATACTGGACCTCACCGAATCGAACCCCACGCGCGCCGGCTTCGAGTACCCGCTGGAAATTGTGCGCGCGTTCGACGACCCGCGGATGCTGGTCTACGAGCCTTCGCCCGCCGGCGCCGCCGAGGCGCGCCAAGCGGTAGCGTCTTACTATGCGGCGCGCGGCGAGCGCGTGGAAACGGGGCGCATCCTCCTCACGGCCAGCACCAGCGAAGCTTATGCCTGGCTCTTCAAGCTGCTGACGAACGCCGGCGACCACGTCCTGGTTCCGCGGCCTTCATATCCGTTATTCGAGTTTCTGGCGAACCTGGAATCCGTCGAGGTGCGCCCATACCCGCTGGTCTACCATGGCGGCTGGGCCATCGATCTGGATGCGCTCGCCGCCGCCGTATCGGAACGCACGCGCGCGGTGGTGCTGGTCAATCCCAACAACCCCACCGGCTCGTACGTGAAGCGGGCGGAGCTTCAAACGCTTTCGCGGTTGTGCGCCCAGCGGCGGATCGCGCTGATTTCCGACGAAGTCTTCTCCGATTACGCGTTGGGGGAAGCCGCGGACGCGGAGCGCGTCTCCACGCTGGTGGGCGTCGAGGAGTGCCTGGCATTTTCCATGAGCGGGCTTTCGAAGGTCGCCGGGCTGCCGCAAATGAAGCTGGGCTGGATCATCACCGGCGGTCCGGCGAAGCTGCGGGCCGAAGCCATGGAGAAGCTGGAGTGGATTGCCGACACGTATCTTTCCGTGGGCACGCCGGTGACCTGCGCGGCGGCGCGGCTGCTGGCCGCCGGGGAGTCGGTGCAGCGGCAGATCCGAGAGCGGACGGCCGGCAACCTGGCGGTGGCGCGCGAGACGCTCGCCGGATCGGCGGCCGGCATTCTGGCGGTGGAAGGCGGCTGGTACATCACGGTGCAGATGCCGCGAATCCGCAGTGAAGAGGATTGGGCTGTTGAACTACTCTCTCAAGAGAGCGTTCTGACGCAGCCGGGCTTCTTCTACGATTTCGAATCGGAAGCGTTTCTGATCGTGAGCCTGCTCACGATGCCGGAGGTGTTCCGCGAGGGGATCGCGCGGCTGAGGCGCTACTGTGCGGCGGCGTAGCCGTGCTTCCGCATGAGGTCCTTCACGGCGCCGATGGGGAGAGCCGCGCGCCCAGAACCAAAGCGACCAGCGCGATCGAGATACGGTGCGCATGGCCGCGATCCAGCGCCAGGTGGCAGGCCACAAAAGGCGATGGCCTGCCCCACATTTAGAAGTTAAACCGCAGTGCCAACTGGAACTGGCGGTTGGTCCCGGAGCCAACTGTGTTGGACACCGTCTGAGTCAACGCGCCGTAGTTTCCGCCGGCTGTGGCAGCCGTGTACGGCTGGCCGGGCTGGATGACGCCAGATGCATCCGACAGCCTGGCTTGTGCGCCGCTGACGGTTGCGTAGCCCGGAACCTGGTATACAGGGCTATTGAGAATGTTATAGCACTCCGCCCGGAATTCGACGTTCATCTGCTCCTTGACGATGAACTTCTTGGACAAGGTGAAATCCAGTTGGCCGATGCCGGGGCCGCGCAGAGCATTGCGCCCCAGGTTGCCATACGTCCCAGGCGCCGGCATCGCGAAGGCCGCGGGGTTGATGTACAGCCAGCCTTGGTTGTGGATGTATGGATCTACGCCGGCAACCAGGTCGGGTCGTGCTACGTTGCGGCTCTGGCCGCCGCCGGGGACGTTGACCAAGGCCGTGGTCTGTACCACGCCGTTGGTTACCACCGGACTGGTGGTGATCACTCCGGTCGTGTTGTTTCGGTAGACAACCGCCGCCCTGGCGATTTCCACATCGATGGGCAGGCCGGTACGCGCATTGAAGAGAGTGCCGAACTGCCATCCGCCCATCAGCCCCTTGGCGAGCGGGCCGGCGCTCGATCCAAACTTCTTACCAGCCCCGTAAGGCACATCGAATAGCAAACTGACGTTGAAGCTCTGCCGCACGTCGGAAATGTTGTCGCCGCGTTCCGACGAGAAGCTGTAGTTGTTGGAAGAACTGCGGGCATCCTTGGAGCCGTCGGTATTGCCGATGCTGTGTCCCCACACATACTGCGAGCCCACTGTCAGACCGCGAGAGAAACGCCGGTTGAGCAGGATCTGCAAGCCATCGTAGTGATCGGTGCCGCCGCTGGTCTTGGTATCGATCTCCGCGAACTGGTTCGTAACCGTGGTCCCGTTCACCACGCTGAACTCCCGCACTACGGTCCCGGCCCCGGTAGTTTGATTCTGTATCAAACCGGTAATCCGATTGGTGATGCCGCGAAGAAACAGATTGCGCCCTTGACTGCCGACGTAGGCAACGGTCAGCAGGGTATCCGCGGGCAATTGCCGTTGAACAGATGCCGAATATTGGAGAATCTTCTCCGGGATTTGGTAACCCGGAAGATAAGCTCGGGGCTGGAACTGCAAGTTCGGATCGTTGATGCCCGTCGAGAGAATACCCGTAATGTCGGCGGGGAAGGTCAGTTGCGACCCGCTGGTGATGGTTCGGTTAATACGATCGTTTTGAGCCGGCTGAGTCTGGCCTTCAGCCAAGCCCGGGCCGTAGTAGTAACCGGCTCCGACCCGAAGCACGGTCTTGTTGGCCAACTTCTCCGGCGACCAGCTAAGCCCCAACCGCGGTCCGAAGTTCGTCGTCTTCATTTTGTACCAGTCTGCGGTGTAGTTGGGAATCAGCTTGCCGGTCGGGACGTCGAACCAAAGGACTTTATTGTTCTGCTCTTTCAACGGGCTGTAGTACTCATAGCGCACGCCGTAGCTCATCGTAAAGTTAGGGCGGATCCGCCATTCGTCCTGCACGTAGCCGATATAGAAGGTCTGGCGCATATCGAAAAACCCGCCCTTGCCCGTGAACGGGCTCACGTCATTCGTATTCCCGTTGATCGCGATCTGCGAGGGAGCCGCGTTGAGGAAGCTCTGCGTGTTCGGGAAGGTGTAAGTGGTTCCGCCCAGTATCGCATTCAGAATCCGTTGAGGCCGGACTTCCACCCCTACTTTGACGTTGTGGGATCCGCGAATGAGGGTCAGGGTATCGATGAAGGAAAGAGAGTAATTGGTGTACGGCGCAGCGCTGCCATTGAAGGCGGTTGAAATCCGGAGGAGGCCTGTCGGCAAAGCGTACCCAGAGGTGCCATCCAATGTCTGCACACCGTTCAGAGCGATGCTCATGCCATTGAGGTTGATTCCAGGAACCACTGGAGCGAGCCCGCTCACCCGGGTCTTGGATCCGTTGAACCCGAACTTGGCCTCGTTAATCATGGTTGCGGATTGAATCCGGTTGTAGGCTAGTACCAGATTCTGCGGCACGACGGTCTCGTTCGTCCCGCTCCCTGCCGAGTTGAGCGGCAGAATCCCGTAGCCCTGATCCCGGTTGTAGCGAACGAAGAGCTTGTCCTTCGAGGTAGCTTGGTAATCGAACCGAACGTTGCCCGAATACTCGTCAATCGTGCCAGGTTCTCGAACGTTATCGCGATCGAAGAAGGGATTTGAGGTCGGTGTCAGGCCTTTCGGGAAGGCCGCGAGCAGGGGCCGGATCGCCGGATTGATACAAGTCACTGCCGTTGCGGAAGGAAGCTCTCCCGGGGCGCAATCGCGAGCCGCGCGAACAGCGCTACTAGGAGTGTTCTCGACAAAGGGCACGGCGGTTCTTTGCTCCAGCGTTTCAACGCCGGCAAAAAAGAAAAGCTTGTCCTTCACGATCGGGCCACCCACCGATCCACCGAACTGATTGAGCCGCAAGACCGAGGGAGTGGGCCCATCGAATTCATTGCGGGCATCCAGCGCATCGTTGCGGAAGTATTCAAACAGGCCGCCGTGGAAAGCGTTGCCGCCGCTCTTGGTGACGATGCTGATCTGTCCACCGCTCCCGGTCCCGAACTCGGCCGGATAATTGCTGGCGTCTACCCGGAACTCCTGCACGTTCTCCATGCTGGCCTGCAGCCGGAATACGCTGTTGATCTCGCCGCCGATGTTGCTGGGGTTGTTGGTGATGATGCCGCCGGCCTCAATGCCGTCGTAGCGCAGGGCGTTCTCCTCGAAGGACCGGCCGTTGAAGCGTACATCGTCGAAGGTTCCGGGCCCGAAGTTGACCGCGCCCGGCGCCATGAGGTACAGTTGCGAGATTTGGCGCCCGTTGATCGGAAGTTCCGCAACTTCGCGCGCACTGACATTGGCCCCAACCGCGGCGGAGCTGGTATCGATGACAACCAGCGCGCCGCCGGACACGATCACCTCCGTCGAGACGGTGGAGGGTTGAAGCGTCACGTTGAGGGTTCGCTCCTGGCCCACTTGCAGACTGATGCCGGTATATTGCGCCGGCGCCATACCGCTCGCTTCGGCGGTGAGGGTGTACTGGGCTGGAGGAAGCTGCGCGGCAAAGTACGCACCCTTCTCGTTGGCCACAACCTTCTGGGTCCGGCCGGTACTCTCGTTTTTCACCGTGACGGTGGCCGCGGGGATCACCGCGCCCGTAGCGTCGGTAATCGTGCCCACAATGCGGGCCTGGTCACTCTGGCTATGGACCATGGGGATCATCATGGCCCCTAGAAGCGTGAGATGCAAAATTCTGGTTGTCATTCCGCTTCAAGTTACCGGACGGACGTTACAAAGGTGTGAAGGTTAGGTGAAGAATCGGATCACCCGGCGTGCGTCTCGGATTCTTCCGTGCGCGCGAGCTCGCCGGCGTAACGCCTCAGATTCGCGGGCAGGACGGTGACGAGGTCTTTCTCCATGTCCTCGCCGGTCTCGATCACGTGCAACAGGTGCAAGGCCGCCAGGCGCGCGCACCAGGGGTCGTCCATGTCGCGGCCGGTCTCGCGGCTCACGTCGAGGAGGCTGGCGTGGGGAAGCGCGATGGTCTTTTCGGTCCGGCCGCCGTTGTCATCCGTCAGAATGAACTTCACATCGACGGTGTCGGCGCCCCGCATCGAGATGGCGGTTTGCAGCCATTTGAACATCACCTGGAACTTGCGGCCGAACGGATCCGGTCCGGCTTCGAACTCACGGAAACCGAGCATCTATGGTTATCTTAGTACACGATTTCACGAATACGGCCGCGTATCCTATGGTGGGGCAGGCGGTGCCGCCTGCCCGCGGCCGAGCGAAGCTCGCCGCGTCCCGCTGCGCGGGACGTCGGCGAGGGCAGGCGGCACCGCCTGCCCCACCCAAGGTCACCACAATTCCGAATCAGGGTACTTAGCGCCTCTATTCGCAGCCGCAACCAAAGTGGATTTGGCTGGGCGGAAGGCCGGCTAACAACCGCCAGGCTTGCTGCCAGGCAAAGACGGACTCGGCGGCATCCGGCTTCTGGTCGATGAAGCGCTCAAAGTGCTCGACAGCGGCGTGGCGCTCCCGCGGCATGGCCGCGCGCGTGAGATGAATACCTTCTTCGTCCGGGTCGCCCCCCGGATAAGAGAAAGAGAGCTTGACGGCGTGCGCGCGGGCGAGAGCGAAATAAACCCAGGGCGTCCATTGGTCCGGGGGAAATTCGCTCAGCATTCTCTCGCCCTTTTCGATGAGCAGATCGGGCCAGGGGCGAGAGCCTTTGAGAGAACAGGGATCCGCCAGGCTCGCCAGGCCAGCCAGTTCACCAGCCGGACCTTGGGGATCGAGCTTCTCAGCCTGGTCGCGGAAGTTGTGGCTGTAGGTGGGCCCGTCCTTGGAGCAGGGCCCTCCGGATTTGGCGCCCAGTTGGATGAGGCGCTGGGAGAACATCCGGGCACAGGCGACATAAGAGTCCGCGAGCAGGAGAACGGCCGCTTTCCGCTGTGGCGGCAAATCGCTCGATGCCTTGAGCCACTGATCGAGACGGCTCGCGGTGAGAGACTGCGCTTCGGTCCTCCGCCCGGCATCGCATTTCAACACGGCCGCGGTCAGCTTCGAATCCTGTGCCGCAATTTGAGCCGCGGCCTCAGCCACCCGATCTACGATCGCATCACTGAGCAACCAGATGGCAAAGTCCGGATCGCGCGGGCTGTCTCTTCTCGCATAGACGATCAATTGCGGCCCGCCGGCGCCGTCGGGCTGTCCGTTGGGGTCGTCGGCCACCCAGACGTTCATGCCCGCCCGATGCCACGCCACAACGCGCTTCCAAAGTGCCCACCCTCTGATGTCGGGTTCCGCGGATGGGTCATTCGGCTGGCCCCAGGACGAGGAAAGCTCCCGGACAACCGCGTCCATGGCGGCCGGCGCCGGAGTCTGGTACCAGATCGCCTGCATTCGACAAGCGCGTGTAAGGGTGGCGTCTTCCTTTTCGGGCAGCGGGGGCAACGCACCGTTGGCCACCGAAGGCACATAGAACAACGCGGCGCGAACCACCTCAGCCGGCGAATGACCGACGTAGGCGGCGCACCAACGGCCGAGGCGCCTGAAGTCCTCCTGGTATGGGTCCTTGTAGGTTTCGTAATGGGCGAGTTCCAGCTTGCCGGCATGCGATTTCTGCCATGTAGCGAGCGCCGGCTGAGAGGCAAGAACGGCGACGTCGGTCCGCACCTGGCTGGCGAACGCGGCAGCCAGTTCACCCTGCGCTGAAGAGAGCGGGGCGAACGCCGCAGTCAAAAGCGCGAAGAGTGCGAGGCGCCGGAGCATGCGTCGATTCTACCTTACAATGGGTGAAGATGCTGATTGCCGAACTGATTGCGCCGCGCGAAATGCGCCTGGTGGAACAAGAGATTCAAGAGCCCGGTCCGGGCGAGGTGCAGGTGCGTGTGAAAGCCGTGGGCGTGTGCGGCTCAGACCTCCACTCGTATCTGGAGGGCGGGATCGGCGATATGGGGAACCAGTACCCCATGGTGCTGGGCCACGAGCCCTCGGGCACGGTGGTCAAGACGGGGGCCGGGGTGACCGGCTGGTCGGCCGGCGACCGCGCCGCGCTCGAGCCCGCCCTCTACTGCTACCACTGCGAATTCTGCCGCACGGGCCACCACAACGTCTGCGCCAACATCCGGTTCCTCAGCAATTCGGGACATCCAGGTTTCTTCCGCGAGTTCGTGAATCTGCCGGTTTCCAACCTGCTTCCCATTGCGAAAGGCCTCTCGTTCGAGGTTGCCTCGATGTTCGAGCCCCTGGCGGTGGCCATGCATTCCATGAAATTCGCGGCGGTGCAAATTGGGGAGACGGTGGCGGTGTTCGGGGCGGGGCCGATCGGGCTGCTGACGGTGGCCTGCCTGAAGGTGGCGGGCGCGGGGCGTATCTGGGCCATCGAACCCGTGGCGCACCGGCGCGAGATGGCTTTGCGGATGGGCGCCGACGTGGCGCTCGATCCCGGCGAAATCGACGTGGCGCGGCAAGTTCAAGCCGATACGGGCAATCGCGGGGTGGATTGCGCCATCGACTGCGCCGCCAGGGAGCATACCACCAACTGGGCCATTCGAGCGGCGCGCAATGCCGGCCGCGTGGTCCTCACCGGCATTCATTCCGCCGTGATGGTGCCGTTCGAAGTCTCGCCCATGCGGCGCAAGGAACTGGCGATCTTCAATGTGCGCCGCTCGGCTCACGAATCGGAGGCCGCGCTGGAGTTGCTGGCGCACCGCACCCAGTGGTTCGCCCCTTTGGTGACGCACACGCGCCCGCTGGAGAGGATCGCGGAAGCGTTCTCCATCAACCAGCAATACGCCGACGGCGTGGGCAAGATGGTGGTGGTGTAGGCGGCTGCGCCGGCCTATTTCTTGGGCCGCGACTCCGGCGGCACCATTTTGTTGGCCCGGTAATAGACCACCAACTGGCCGTAGTGCTCCGCCGCGTGGTCGATGACCGACATCCACGGCTGGAGCGTCACTTTGAAACTATCGTCGGGCGTGGCCTTGAGGGTGGCGGTGGCGTCTTCGATGGACTTCTTCAGGGCCGCGACGATGCCGGCCTTGCCCTTGAACGTTTTGGGGTCCAACTCAGTCCAGTCTTTCCAATCGAAGGTTGGCGCGCGCCCCGCTCGGGCCCCGAAGGCGTTGCCGGAAACGACATGCACGATCACATCGCCGAAGGAACGGACCTCGGGCGCGGGTTTGTAGCCGTACAGGGCCTCCGGGAAATCCTCGGCCATGGCCAGCACTTTCCGGTTGACATTGGCAAACGCGCTGCGGATAGTCTGAGCGGGCGCAGGCTGGCGTTGGTCCTGCGCGCGGGCCGGCAGCACGGCCAGCAGGGCGAGGGCGGAAAGGGTGACTGCGGTTACGATTCGATTCATAGTCTGAGTATGACGAACTCGACGCGTTTTGGTGAGCGTGTGCCTTACCTTTCCTGGACACAGGCCCGAACCGCGCCAGGATAGCCCGGCGCCACGCTCATCAACTCTATCGGCTTGTCGCAGTGTAGTTTCGGCGATGCGCGGAAGGCCACTCCCGCCGCGCGGAGCCGTTCCCCGAAAGGCTCGCCGAAATATTGAAAGTTGACCTCAACCTCACCCTTCTGCCGCAGAAAAGCCATCTGCTCGAGGGTGGTGCGCGTGGCGTGGACCTCCCACCGGAAATGGGCCGCCCCCACCAGCGTCGCGTCGACCAGGAGGAGCGCGGCCAGGCCCCAGGCGGCCCAGCGGATGGCGCGCCAGCCCGGGACGGCGAGCGCGGCGACGACGGCGATAATGGGCAGCCACCAAAGTTGCGGCCCATATCGCGCCCACCACATGTGTATACCCACCAGAAGCGACGCGACCACCGCACCAGCGAGCAGGACCACGACCTCGCGCGGCAGACCCGGACGGATCAGCGCGGCGGCCAGCAGCACCAGGGAGATGAGGAACGCGCCGCTGAACAGCGGTCCGAAGCCCGAAATGCGCACCTCGTGGAAGTAGAAGATATCGAAATCTCTCCAGCCGACGTCGAAGGGCCACATGAGGCGGGCATTGGGGCCATCGAAGAAGGGCTGCGACCCGGGGCGGCCGAACAGACCGTAGGAGAACCGGACGAAGCGGTTGCGGCCAACCATATTCTTGGGGGTTTCAACCCGCTCATTCGGGTCTCGTCCTCTCTGGCCGTAGCTGGGATAGGCGGCGGTTCCCATCCAGGGGTAGAACGGATGACCGCGATTGACCGTGTTGGTGACGTAGGGATTCCAGCCGAAGACCCCGACGCCCAGCACGATGGAAACGATCTGGATGGCCGCGTAGCGCGGCAGCAGGCGGCGCTGCCGGATGAGAAGATACAATCCCCCCGCGGCGCAGAAGAAGCAGAGATAGACGAGCCCGGTGATTTTGGTGTTGATGCAAAGGACCGCGGATGCCAGTGCGACGGCGTGGACCAGGAAGCTCGGCCGCCGAAAACCGCGGAGTACAGCCGCGACATAGCAGGCCAGAAACGAAATCATCAGGCCATCGACCAGGTACGAGGCGAGCTGGCAGACCACCACCGGGTTGAGCGACACGAGGGCGGCGATGACGGCCGCGGTGCGCCGGCGCATCCCGAAGTCGAGCGCGGCCGCCGCCACCGCGAGGAACGTGGCGGCCAGCGCCATCCACGGGGCGGGCTTGGCCCATTCGATGTGGGGGGCCGTCTGGAAAAGGGCCAGAGCCACGTACCAGGGCCCCTTGGCATAGTAGCGCAGGGAATCCTGGACCGAAGGGGCGAAGCCGTGCAGCGGGTCACGGAGGGGATTCCAGCCATGCGCCATCTGGTAGACCGCGGTCTGGTGGTACCAGAGGCCGTCCCACGACAGATCGAAGAAGGCCGCGGACAGGAACAGCGAGACGCCCAGGACAGCCAGCGCGGTGGCGGGCGGTACCATCCGCCACGGACCGCGCAGGCCCTCCCGCCGGGCAAGCCAGTCGCCTGCGGCCAGCGCCAGGAGCAACGCGGCCGGCGCCACGAAGGATGAAACCCGCCAGCCGGCGCTGAAACTGAGAATTACGCCGAGATGCGCAAAACAGAAGAAGGCCAGCAGGATGGCCGCGGCCGACCAAGCGAGCGTCGCCAGACGGCGGTACGGATCGAGAGCGTCGTGGTTCACATCCGTTTACGGGAGCACCTGAAGTTTCAGGTTCCGGAAGGTGACCTCGAACCCCTCGGCCTCCAGGCCGATGTAGCCCCGGCGCAGGCCGCAATCAGGCAACTCGTTGACCACGGCCCCGTTGACCGCGAGCGACATGTGGCTGCCTTGCGCGCGGATCTCATAATGGTTCCACTCGCCTGCCGGCTTGACCCGGTTCTCTTTCATTTCCTTGCTCAGATTGAAACGCTGGATCGCGCCATCGACGATGTTGTTTCCGAAAAGGTAACCGCCACGGAGGCCGGTCTGCGCCTGGTACCAGATTTCCCCATACTGCGACGCGCGGGCGAAGACGCCGCTGTTGTAGCGCGTTTCCGATTCGCCGCGCGGGGTGAAGCGCCAGTCCGCCTCGAAAACGAAGTCGCCCAGCTCCTTGTCGTAGCGAAGCATTTCATGCCCGCCGTCGCCGGTGCAGATTAAGGTGTGTTGGGCGGGGTCCACCCGCCATTGCATCTTGGGCTTTAGGCCATCGATTGGGGGAATGGGGATACGGGTCCAGCCGTGCAGTCCCTCGTCGGGCAGCAAGTCCACGGGTCCCGCGGATTGGCCGGACGCCGCACCGGTGGCGAGCATGGCGGCCACCCCGGTGAATGCTGAAGCGATCAGGAAGTAAATGCGGCAACGTGTCATAACAAGCTCAGTGTAACTGATACAATTCTTTCCATGCGAAGACCCACTCTCGTACTGGCAATTGCCTGCGCCGCGACTCTGGCCGCCGCGCCTTTGGACCGGAAGGACGTCGAATACGCCCACCCGGGCGGGAAGCCGATCCTGCTCGACCTTCACGTTCCGGACGGACCGGGGCCGTTTCCCGTCGCCATTCTGGTCCACGGCGGGGGGTTCGACGGCGGAAGCCGGAGCACCAACGTCCGGCCATTGTTCGAACCGCTGGCCGACGCCGGATTCGCGTGGTTCAGCATCGATTACCGGCTCGCGCCCGAAGCCCATTTTCCGCAGGCCATCGAAGATCTCTACAGCGCCATCCGGTGGGTGAAGGCCAATGCCGCGGCGTACCACGCCGATGTCTCGAAGATCGCGATCATCGGCGAATCGGCCGGCGGGTTTCTCGTAAGCTACGCCGGCACGCACGAAACGCCGGACACGAAAGTAGCGGCCGTGGTGGATTTCTATGGGCCGGCGGATTACGCCAGGCTGGCCGAAGCGCGGCGCGATCATCCGGAACGCTTCAACATGGCGACCATCAACCAGCACGCGGCCAACGGCGGCGGCATTCATTTCTTCGGCGCCGAACAACTGGACGCGGCGGGCCTCGCGAAACTGCGCGCGGTGGCGCCCATGGCCGCGGTCCACAAGGGCATGGCGCCGTTCCTGTGCATCCACGGGAACAAGGACGACCAGGTGTCGTATGAGCAATCGCCTGCCCTGTGCGAGGCGATGCACAAAGTGGGAGCGGGCTGCGAGCTGATCACCATCGAAAACGGCGGCCACGGGATGGGAGGCTGGCGCGCGCCGGAGATGCAGCACTGGAAACCGGAAATGATTGCGTGGCTGAAGAAGACGCTCGAGGTGAAGTAGGCGGCCACCATGCGCATCATATTCGCTTTTCTGCTGGCGGTCCAACTCGCCGTCGCTCAGGGAGGCCGCGGAGGCGCGACTGGCGCATCGGCCGAACGCGCCGCCTCCATCCGCGCGAACTACTCGAAGTTCGAATACCGCATCGCCATGCGCGACGGCATCAAGCTGTTCACATCGGTCTACGTGCCCAAGGACGTTTTCTCGGACGGCAAGACGTATCCCATCCTGATCGAGCGGACGGGCTACAACGTGGCGCCGTATGGCAGCGACCTCGACCGCGCGAGCCTCGGCCCCTCGGAGCTGTTCGAGCGGGAGAAGTTCATCTTCGTCTACCAGGACGTGCGCGGCCGGTTCATGAGCGAAGGCGACTTCGTCACCATCCGGCCGCACAAGCCGGTCAAGAGCGGCCCCAAAGATACGGATGAGAGCACGGATACCTACGACACCATCGACTGGCTGGTGAAGCACGTGCCCGGCAACACGGGCAAGGTGGGGATGTGGGGCGTCTCGCAGCCGGGGTTCTACGCCACGGCGGGGATGATCGACGCGCATCCGGCGCTGGTGGCGGTGTCGCCCCAGGCGCCCGTCACCGATTACTACATGGGCGACGACGTCTACCATAACGGCGCGTTCATGCTGGCGCACCGCTTCGGATTCTACATGGGATTCCGCAATCGCGAGGGCGACCCCGCGCCGCCCCCGCGCACGCTGCCGTTCGACTACGGCACGCCGGACGGCTACGACTTCTATCTCAGCCTGGGTTCGCTGGCCAACGCCGACGAAAAGTATTTCAAGCATCGGCAGCCCATGTGGGACATGAATATCGGCCACACCACCTACGACGAGGTGTGGCAATCGCGCGCCATCTGGAAATACCTGACGGCCATCAAGCCGGCGGTCATGCTGGTGGGCGGCTGGTACGACACCGAAGACCCGCAGGGCCTGCTGCGCCAGTTCGATTTCATGGAG
>PLMF01000171.1 GCA_003142355.1 Bryobacterales bacterium | reverse complement strand
GGGTAGTCGGCAATCTTCGGCCGCGCGGCTGAGATGCGGGAAATGAGGGTGGACTTGCCGGCGTTGGGGAAGCCGACCAAGCCCACGTCGGCCAGGAGTTTCAACTCGAGGCGGAGGCGTTTCTCTTCGCCGGGGAAGCCGGGCTCGTGCTCGGTGGGCGCCTGGTGGGTGGAGGTGGCGAAGCGGGCGTTGCCCTTGCCGCCTTTGCCGCCGCGCGCCACGGTGAAGCGTTCGCCGGGCCGGGTGAAATCGTAGAGGCCCTCGCCGGTGGATTCGTCGTAGACCACGGTGCCGACGGGCACCTGGACGTCGAGCGAGCGGCCTTCGGCGCCGGTCCGTTGGCTGCCCTCGCCGTGACGGCCGCGCTCGGCCTTGTGCTCGGGATTGAAGCGGAACTGGAGGAGGGTGTTCCGGTGCTCGGTGGAGACCAGGGTCACGTCGCCGCCGCGGCCGCCATCGCCGCCGCTCGGGCCGCCGCGAGGGACGAACTTTTCACGGCGGAAGGCCAGGCAGCCGTTGCCGCCGTCGCCCGCCTTCACGAGAATTCGCGCTTCGTCGATGAACAATGTCTGGAGCTACTCGACGGCGCTGATGCTGACGAACTTGCCCATCTGGCCGCGGTCCTTGAACTCGACCACGCCCGTCACCTTGGCGAACAGGGTATCGTCTTTGCCCCAGCCGACATTGAGGCCCGGCTTGATCNNCTTCACGCCGAGGCGCTGCGCCTGGGAGTCGCGCCCGTTTCTGGAACTGCCTAAACCTTTCTTATGCGCCATGCGTCACCTCCGTCGAAATGTCGCCGACCTTCACTTCGGTGAAGGACTGGCGGTGGCCGATGGTCTTCTTGTACTGTTTCTTGCGCTTGAACTTGAAGACGAGGACCTTGTCGCCCCGGCCATTGCCGACGATGGTGGCCTTCAGGGCGGCGCCGGAGACCGGTTCACCGCTATCCTCAAAGGCGAGCTTGACGGGCAGCTCGATTTCGGAGCCGACGTCGCCGGCCAGTTTTTCCACGCGGATGACGTCGCCCGGAGTAACCCGGTACTGTTTTCCGCCGGTTTCAATAATCGCGTGCATGCAAACCTCTGTTCGGGAGCCGGTACACACGGGGTGCGTCGGAACCACTGGAGTAAGTATTGAGTGTACTACAGATTAGCGGGGAAATTCAAATGCACCGTCACTCGACCGTCACATTTACGGGCGGGCTGGAGACTGCGCCCACCGTCACGACCACCGGCTGCACTCCCGCCGGCAGCGAAGGGGGAAGCCTGAATTTCACCTGGGTGACGCCGAACTGGAGGGGGGCCAAGCCCACGGTCTGCAGGAATACCGGCGCCCCGCCCACCGTCACCGAGAGCGGCAACAAGGGTTTGTAGGTGGTCGCCGACGATGGCAAGTAGGCCGTCGAGATCAGGTTGTAGACCCCGGCGCCCGCCAGGAGCAGCGTGGCAGTTCCACCCCGTGGCACGGCCGGGGTGGGGCTGAGGTATCCGTTGGCATCCGCGAAGATGCCCGGGGCCGAAGCGGAAATCTGAAATTGGAACCCGGCGATCTGTCCGTTGTTGTCGATTCCCAGCACCGCCGGACCGGCTCCCACCTCGTAGGGGATCTGGAGGTTGACCTGGGTCGGTGAAACATAAGTCAATGGCGCAGCAATCCCGTTGACGGCCGCCGAAACTTCGCCGAGGGAATAAGGCAGCGGGCTGCCGGAAGCGGTCTTCGTGGCGCTCGCCAGGTTGGTGCCGAATACCGCCACCACCATCCCGGGACTGACGGCGGCCGAATACGTGGCGGGATTGGCGACGGCGCCGATGGCCGCGCCGGAAGTGTTGGGGCCGAGCACAAACATGATCGGGACGTCGATGGATTGCGGCACGGCACTGGGAGATTGGATGACGAGGGTGGCCCGGTAAGCGCCTGGTTCGAACCCGGCGCCGGATGCCGTCAAGGCGATCTGCGCCGGCCCGGTGCCGGAAAACTGCGAAGCCCCCAGCCAGGCGGTGGTTCGGTTGGCGGGATAGACGGCCGCCGTCCAGGGCGCGGTCTGGTCGGAGAGGTTGATGGCCAGGGTGGCCTGCGCCGGCTGGCTGGCACCGGCCGCGGCCATGGTGATGTTCGCCGGAGCGGCCGAGAGCGTGGTGGGATTCGCCGCTGGGCCGGTGAGGGAAACGATGATGTCCTGGGTGTACCCGCTGGTTCCGATCTGGATGGTTTCGGTGGCGGGCGGGGTGACGCCGCCCAGGCAAAGCGTGCCCTGCAGCCCGGCCCACGAAGCGAGGCGCACAGTGCCAAAGATGGCTGGAATCTGGCTGGTAAAATCCACGCCGCCGACCGCCAGACCGGTTTCTTCCAGGCCGGCATTACCGCCCGCCTCATCGACATTCAGTTGCACCGGCCACTGGCAGGAGGGATCCGCGTCCGGATTCCGGGCCACGATGAGCGGTGTGGCCGACACGACGGGAAACGAGCCCGGCGGAAGCGCGAGATAGGTCACCGAGATTTGGCGAGACCACGTTTGCCCGGCGGGGTCCACGCCGGTGAAGCCGAACGTGCGCGTCACGGGGGTGGCGAGATTGCGGAAGACGACGGTGGCGCCGATGGTGCCGGCCGCGGGGATCTCGGGCGAGGGGAAGTACTGCGAAAGCGGCTGCGGCGTGTCGTCAATGGTAAAGCCCGTGAGGATGGCGGGGACGCCCGCGGCCTCGCGCAAACTCAAAGAGGTCTGCCAGCTCAGCCCCTGCGCGTCCGGAGGCGACGGCCACACGGTGTCTGGGGCCGAAGGCACGATGGCGGCCACGCCCGAGGGAGCCACGACCTGGATGGTTTTGGCGATGCCCCCGCCGCTGAATGCGGCGTCGCCGGAGTATTGCGCCAAGAGTGTGAATGTGCCGGTGCCTCCCAACCGATAGGCCGGGAAGAAGAGGTCGGCCTCCTGCCGGCCGCCGATGGAGCGGAGCGACGACGATCCGAGCTTAATGCCGTTGACGCTGAAATCGACCGTGCCGGTGGGCGTGCCGCTGCCGGTTGCCGCGGCGACGGTGGCAGTCATACCCACGGTGTCGTTGAGCGTCGCCCGGGCAGTATCCACCCAAAGGGAAACGGTCACGGCGCCGGTCGCGGTATTCCACAGGGTGACCAGGTTGTTGGCGTCCACCGATCCCAGGCCGGTCGCCATGTCGTAGCCCGGCCCGGCCTGGTAGCCGAAGGAACCGGTGAGGCAGTCCGGGCTGCCCTGGGCGCAGTTGACGATGTTGTCGCCCGCGGTGATGTCGTGAAACGCGGAGGGCGCGCTCTGCGCCAGCCGGTACAGTTGCGGGTTGATGTTTCCGAGGCCCGGCTTCTGCTGGAACCCCTTGCTCACCTGGTATTGGTTAAGGAGGGCCAGGATGCCGGCCATGGAGGGCGCCGATGCCGACGTGCCGCCGACAGCGACAAGGGACCCGCTGTCAATGACCAAGTAGGCATCGTGTCCGGCCGCGCTGAGCGAGATGTCGGGCACGTCGCGCGCGTTGTCGTTGGGCACGCCGGGTCCGTTCTGCCAGACGGGCTTGGCATAGAGTGAGCTGGCGCCGCCGCCGCTCGAACCCAGTCCCGCCGAGTTGGACTCGTTCCAGGAGGCTTCCGGAATATAAGAGAGGGCCGAGCCGAGATTCGACGAATTAGCGGACGCCCAGTAAGTGCCCGTCCCTTCCACGAATTGGGTTCCTCCTACCGCGGTGATCTCCGGCAGGACGGCCGGGAAATCGACCATGCGGCCCGCCGCCGCGAAGGGCATGTCTCCCTGCGGATCGCACCCGGCGGCACCGGAATCGCCGGAGGAGTTCAGGATGGTGATCCCCTGGGCGTTGGCCTGCTGCGCGATGGTACGCCAGTAATTCAGCCGCCAGCCAATTTCGCAGCCTCCATAACTGACGGTGATAACAGGCGCGACGTTCAGGCTTACGGCGGCAGCGATAGCGGTAAGGGCGCTGGAGCCGTAGACGTAATAGATGGTGGCGTTGGGCGCGACAGCGCCGGCCCATTCCAAGTCGAGGTCGCCTTCGATCTGGGCGCCATTGTAGCCGGGGTCGGCGCCGCCATACAGAACCATCTTGGGGTCGTTGGCGGGGAGGCCAAAGCGGGTGCGGAAAGAGCGGATGTCGGTGATTGGAACGGCGGATTCGCCCACCACGGCGATGCTCTGACCAGTGCCGTCGATGCCGGCCCGGTATAGCGGCCCGACATCGTAGATGGTGGCGAGGTCCGCCGGCGCCAGATAGTGAGAGGATCCCGAATTGTATTCGGGCGAGACCCGCCGGACAAACGGCTGGAGGTGGAAGTCGTCGAGCCCGATGAACCCTCCGATCACGTCCGCCAGGGCTTCCGGCACCGACGGATCGATGGTGTTGGCGTAATGGGTTTCGCCGCCGACCTGAAAGCGATCGATGGGCGTTTTCAGGGCTCGGGACACTTGGCCCGCGTCACCGCTGAAAGCGATCCAATTGCGGCCGCGGCCGCTCGCATTCACGGCGAGGCCCTGGGACGTCAGCCAGGCGACTACTTTCGAGTGATCGGCGGGGCTCAATCCGAAGCGATTGCCGAACTCCTCCGGCGCGAGCCACTGGCGATAAAGGGGCGAGGAGGGATTCTGCTGGCCGGCCAACAAAAGGTCGAGTTCCGCCTGCTGCGCCGGCGAAGGCTGGACCACCAGCATCATGTAGTCCATGCGCAGGGCGGGATCGACCGGGCCCCGATCGAATTGCGGCTGAGCCAGGCTCCGCGCATGACCACTCAGGGCCCTGATCTGGTTGACATTGACAGGACGCGTGATACGGTCCGGCGCGGCGGCACCCGCGAAACCGAGTGAAAGGATGAAGATCGATACGAGCTTATAGCACTTAGACCATTGCATAAGGTGGCTCTTTACATCATCGGCCAATTTGAAAGGAAACTGTTGTCGATTGTGGCGCCAGCCGCGCTCGTCTTGCTGCCGCGCGAGCGCGGCGCCCCAGCCCACGGCTGCGGTACGCTGAGAGAAGCCCTATGCCTGGAATTGCGATCATGGCCCTATTCGCGGCAGCTTTGCCTAATGCGGTGGTGCTCTCACCGGTGGCCAATATGTACTCGAAGCCGAGCGAAGACGCCGACGTGGTCTCGCAGGCGATCTACGGCTCGAACGTGGGGCTGGTGGAGCGGCAGGGGGGCTGGGCGCGCATACGCACGGCGGACGATTACACCGGCTGGACGCCGCTCGGCGCGCTGCTGCCGGGAAAGGCCTACGCCGCCGGCGGGCGCGTGGCCGAAGTGGCGAGCCTGTTCGCGCACATCTATCGCGAGCGAAGTGTGACGGCCCATGCGCCGCTCCTCACCGTGCCGTTCGAGAGCAGGCTCGAAGTGGTGGCGGAGCCGCCCGACCAGGCGCGCTGGCTTCAGGTCCGGCTGCCCGACGACCGCTCGGGTTGGGTGCAGGCTGGCGACGTCGCCTTCGACGCGAAACCGCTCGGCATCCCCGAGATGCTCGAGTTCAGCAAGCGCTTTCTGGGACTGCCGTATACATGGGGCGGAACTTCGAGCTTCGGCTACGATTGCTCGGGGTTTGCGCAGATGCTGGTGCGGCGACGCGGAATTCCGATGCCGCGCGACGCCCAGCCGCAGGCCGACTGGAGCGGCGGGGCGCTCGTCGAGCGCAACGATTTGAAACCGGGGGACCTGCTGTATTTCGGCGGCTCGGCGAAGAAGATCACGCACACCGGCGTGTATTTGGGCGACGGCAAGTTCATCGACGCCACCACCTGGCAGACGCCCGTGGTGCAGATCGACGATTTGAACGACGCCCACTGGTCGCGGCTGCTGGTGGCGATGCGGAGGGTGAAATGAACCGAAGGAACTTCCTGAGGACGGCGGCGGTGGCGCCGGTTGCGCCGGTGCTGGCGGCGCCGCCGGGCTCGAGCATCGAGACCAAGATTGTGCGCCTGAACTTGCAGCACATCTGGACCACCACCATGTCGTCGAGCCAGTACCGCGAGACGCTGCACGTGGCCTACGTGCGCGACGGGATCACGGGGCATGGGGAAGGCGCTCCCATCGTGCGCTACCACGAGGATGCGGAAAGCGCGCGCAAGGCGGTGGAATCCGTGCGCGCCCTGCTGCTTTCGGCCAACCCCATGCAGTTCGCCAAGGTGATGGCGGAGGTTTTCCGGCGCGTGCCGGGCGAATGGGCGGGCAAAGCGGCCATCGATCTCGCGCTCATGGACTGGGTGGGACAAAAGCTCGGCATCCCGCTCTACACCTATTTCGGACTCGACCCCAAGG
Source organism: Bryobacterales bacterium (assembly GCA_003142355.1). Next base: position 2,540 of record PLMF01000171.1, on the reverse strand, counting down.
ACACGCCGCTGACCACGTTTTCGATCGGCATCGACACGCCCGAAATCACCAAACAAAAGACCCGGGAAGCCGCCGATTTCCCGGTCCTGAAAGTGAAGGTGGGCCTGGCCACCGACGAGCCGACGATTGAGGCGGTGCGCAGCGTAACCAAGAAGCCGTTGCGCGTGGATGCCAACGAGGGCTGGAAGGACAAGGAAGAGGCCGTCCGCAAGATCAACTGGCTGGAGAAGATGGGCGTCGAATTCATTGAGCAGCCGCTGCCGGCGGAGATGATCGAAGAGACGCGCTGGGTGCGCGCGCGCGTGCACATCCCGATCATCGCCGACGAAGCCTGCCAGCGGGCCTCCGACATTCCCAAGCTGAAGGATGCCTTCGACGGCGTGAACGTGAAGCTGGATAAAAGCGGCGGCATGTTGGAGGCCTACCGCATGATTCAGATCGCCAAGGCGCTGGGCATGAAGACGATGCTGGGCTGCATGGTATCGAGTTCGGTCTCGGTGACTGCCGCGGCGCAGCTATCGCCGCTGGTGGATTACGCCGATCTCGACGGCAACCTGCTCATCTCGAACGACCCGTTCCGGGGGGTGGTGGTGGAGAAGGGGAAGCTGGTGCTGCCGGGGCGGGCGGGGTTGGGGCTGACGGCGGCGTGAAGTGGATACGATGCGGCGGATCAGCGCTTCGAAATTCAGGGAACAGTGCCTGAGCTTGCTGGATGACCTCGGCGCGGAGGGCATCGTGATCACGAAACGCGGCAAGCCCGTGGCTAAGGTGATTCCGGTAGGCTCCGGCTGTGCTGCCCTGATTGGAAGCATGAAGGGGAATCTGAAGATCAAGGGCAATCTGCTATCCACCGGTGTCTGGTGAGCGTGCCGCCAGATTGCGGCGTCTTCAGGCGACGGAGCAGGGCGGGGGATCGGGTAGTGGGTCAGTTTCGATTCTTGAGACGCTTTTCGTAGTACTCCCTGCCGCTGGGAGTGAGCGCGCATGCGCCGTTGGCTTTCTCCTCAATCAGGCCATTGTTCAGTAGTTCCTGCACAAAGACGTCGGCGATTTGCCCAGACGTCCTAGGTTTCGGATCGCCGAGCCTCGGCATAACTATACAGGGGACGCCGCCGCTATGTCGCTGCGCTGCGCAGTGATTGCCGAGGTCGAAGATGAGCATCTGAGCGCCCAAGCTTACTTTCAATTCATCCACAGATTGCCCTCCACATTTTCGCGGGTCGCGACGCGAAGAACCCCCGCCTGTAAATCGCGTCTTCGATGATGGCCCAAGCTCCCTTCATCACACTGTAGGGCGTGTCACCATCCAATAGCTTGTGGGCGTACTCACCCATCTCCACTTCGCCTCGGAGAATCTGACGTGAGACTTCGGTCATTTCGCGCTGCAATGGGTTAGCCCTTTGCCAAAGATCCCAGTCCGCATCAGTCCAAGAATCTGCCGGTCCGTCCCCATAGGCGTCCGGTTTCGTCTCGCGGATGTACTGCAATGCAAGAGCCACCACACGTTTTTGGTCGGCGTTCATCGTTAACCGTTCAAATCAAAACGGACCGCAATCTCCTAGGACCTTAGCTACGAACGCGGCATCAGCGCCGCTGAACTGAAATCGGGCGTTGAGTTCGGCAATCGCCTGATCAAAATCCTGCCCTCCGGAGCCGCACCTGTTATAGAACTTCACCATCTCCTGTTCTGTTACGCCGAGCGCTTCCATGCGTGCCCGATCACCTGCGAGCTTCCTGAAAATCGAGTCCGGGTCAATGACTGGCATGGCAGATTATGGTAATTCCCTGCACGACTCTTTGCAACAAGAAGGGCTGGCGCTCTACACAAACGGGCAACCGTTTCCCCTTGGCGGCCTGCCTTCGGCGGCGGGCGAAGATCTTAGCCGCTCGCGGTGTGTCCCGAGTACCCTTTGAGAGAGGCGAACCTCGCAGGTAATCGGGGCGCGGCTTCGCAGCGAAGAAACACGAGGGGATCAGGCAACCCCCCGGAGCCGGGCTACGGCGTCGCTGGCCTTCTAGGCAAAAACATGAAATCATAGTGGCAGGGAGGTCCGCCAACGGCTACGAAAGAACAAATCGACTGGTCGGAATGTCCGCTCGTCGAAGTCAAGCCCGGAGTGCACAGCGGCGCTCCTGTGCTGCTCGGCACGCGGATGCCGGCGAGCGCGATTGTCGATAACTTCGACTATGGCGTGAGCGTCGCCGAAATCGTGGAACAGTTTGAGGTTCCGCCGGATCGTATCGAGGCGATTTTGACCTACGCCAAGAGTCACCGCATTGCGCATCGTATTTGACAAGAACGTCCCTGTCGGTGTGCGGCGCTTCCTGTCCGAACATGAGGTGCGCACTTTCGTTGAGATGCGGTGGCATTCGCAGATGGAAAATGGCGAACTTCTCGAGGCGGCGGAAGCGTCGGGGTTCGACGTGATGGTTACATCCGATCAAAACATCAGGTACCAGCAGAATCTGGTGGGCCGGAGACTCGCCTTGGTCGTGCTCGGTTCCAATATCTGGCCGGTGGTGCGCGACCACGGAGCGGC
>PLMF01000155.1 GCA_003142355.1 Bryobacterales bacterium | reverse complement strand
GCGGTGAAGCCCACCAGCCGGGCCGTGATCGCCTGGTCGGAGCGTTTGCGCACGGTGCGGTTGCCGGGCTCGACCTGGATGTCGTAGTACGGCTTCACGCCGCCCTTCGGCACCCCGCCCCACAGCAGCGATGTGCCATACCCCAGGAACCCCGGGCCGGAAGTGGCCAACCAGAGCAGCACCAGGGCCGCGGCTGCGGCGGCGGAAGAGAAACTGAAAACCCAGGCGGTCCGGGCAATCTCTTTCGGCTCGGCCTGCTCGGCCACCGACAGCGTATCGGCCGCCAGCAACTCCAGGAAGGGATCGCTCGGGTTCTGCTCCACGCGCTCGCTGAAGGTGAGCAGCCGCTCTTCGAACTGCGGACACTTGTGCTCGGCGGTACGCGCCGCGTGCCGCCGGTTGAGGCGGATCACGGGCACGATCAGCGCCGCCGCCAGGGCGAACGCCAGCCCCAGAAAGAGAAACACCCGCGCGCCCAGTACGCTCGAATTGGAAAAAGCGAAGTAGTTGGCCACCAGCACGGCCACTACCGTGAGAGCCAGGGCCGCAGCCGCAGTCACAGCCGCACCACGCGACAGCTCCAGCCATCGCAGCCTGCGCTCTATAATCCCCAGATATTCGGCCAAGCGATCCAGAGGATTCATGCCGCCTCCTTGTCCACAGACAGATGTCGATTCCCCAACAGCGATTCGGCTACCGCCAGTGCCAGTACCACAAGCATGACATACCACCAGAGTGAAAGCGGTTTCCGCTCTCCCGCCGCCGCCCCTCCACCCTCGGAGGACGCCTGGGCGGTATTCTGCCACAAAATCAGGGTCTCCGCCGGGGCCGGCGTCAGGTCGGACTCGTGGCGGTCCGCATTCACCGCCACCAGATCATCCGCCCGGTTGGGCCGGTGAATCTCGTAGAAACCGGCCAGGGTGAACTGAATGTTCTGCGCTTCGGTGGCTTCTTCGAGCGAAAGCACGCGGCTGCCCTTGGGATCGACCACCTCCACCGCGGAGCCTTTCTCTTTGGAATCGCGCAGTTCCTCGAAAGATCCCACCGGCACGCTGGCGGGCCCGTCGTCCAGCCGGCCGAGGTATCGCGCGGTCTGCTGGATGAACGGCACGAAGGAGGCGTGCAATGGGAAATCGTTAGCCACGTTGTCGAAGGTGGAGGCGAACACCAGCACATGGCCCTCGCCCATCTGGTGGTCCATCAGCAGCGGCGTCTGGTCGGAGAGCCGGGCCGCCACGCGCGCGTTGCCGGGCGCCACGCGGATGGCCTGGTAGAACTTGACGTCGTCCCAGCGGTCGTCCTTCAAAATGGATGGGTGGGAGCGGTCCAGCCAGGCCGCCGTCTGGAAGCGCTCGCCTTCCCTCCCCGCGTAGCGCGTTTCTTCGATGCGATCGTCGGTGACCGGCACCCGCCCGCGCGCCACCGACATGTGGCCCAGGGAGACCAGCACCGAGCCGCCGCCGCGCACGTACTCGCGCAACTGGTTCTCGAAGGCGGCCGGTATCGCACCCACGTCGGAAAGCACCACGAACGCGTACTTGGCGGGCGAGAGGTTGGCGGCCTGGTCCGGCGTGGCGGGGTCCATCTCGAAGGCGGACTGGCCCGAGGCCTCCAGCGCCGCCTTGAAATACAGCAAATCGCGACGGTTATCGGCCTCGTGTACGAACAGGGCATGGCGCGGATCGGCGCGCTCCACGGAGAAGTAGAAAACGTCGTCGGCCGCCAGCGCGTCGGCGGAATCGATGCGCACCTCGCCCCGGTTCTTCCCGTAAGGCACGTCGAGCGAGAGGAACTCGACCGTGGCGCGGCCGTTCTCGGGGACCTCCACCGTCTTGGTCTCGAGCACGCGATGGTTCAGCTCGAGCGAGACGCTGCGCGTGGCCTTGGGCGCCCCGAAGCTCGCGATCGTGGCCAGCACGCGCGACTTGCGGCTGTCGTACACGCGCCGCGGCGCCACCACGTTTTCCACCGCGAAGTTGGGGGCTTCCTTCGTCTCCAGCGGGTGCGGCACGAGCTGTACGGCCGCGTTCAGCCGGAGATCGTTGAAATTGGCCGGCATCCCGCTCTGCTGCATATCCGAATAGAGGTGCACGGCCAGCGGCAGGTGGATGGATTGCGCGATGGAGCGCAGCGAGCGCGCCAGCTCCGCGAACGACGTGCGCGCGTCGGAGCTTTCGATGGCATCGATGCCGGCGTTGAGCGGCGCGTGATCGTCGGTCACCTCGCTCATTACCTGCACGCGCGCTCCGAACGCCAGCACCTGCGCGCGCTGTCCTGCGCGCAGCCCCGCCACCATGCGCCGCGCCATCTGCTTGGCCTGGTCCAGCCGGTTGCCGGCGCGCATGCTGAGAGAGTTGTCAATTGCCAGCACCGTGACTTCCCCCGTGCGGCTGGCCGGCGCCGCCGCCTGGCGCACGTAAGGATGCGCGAATGCCAGAGCGATCAGCAACACGAGCGCCGTGCGCAGCGCGAACAGCACCAGGTAGCGCAGCCGCCGGTGCTTGATGGAGCTTTGTATGCGGCGCTCGAAAAACATCAGAGAACTGAACGGCAGCGGCGTGGTCTTGTGCTTCTTCAAAAGATGCAGCCAGATGGGAAGGCCCACCGCTAACGCGCCGGCCAGAAACCAGGGCGTGAAGAAGCCCATCTAGAGCCTCCCCTTGCGCACGGACAGGTACTCGCGCAGACCTTCATCGAGCGGCCGCCCGGTGTTCATGAGGAAGTATTCCATGCCTGCGGCGCGCACCTTCGAGCTGAGCGCCTCGATGTGCGAATCGATCTTCCGCGGGTACTCGTCGCGCGTGTACTCGGGCGAAACTTCCAGCGCATTGGCCGAGTCTTCCATATCCACCAGCACCACCGGCTCGCGGAATTTCGGCTTGATCTCCTGCGGGTCGAGCACGTGGAAGAGGATGACGTCGTTGCCGCGGTAGCGCAGCGGCTCGATGGTTTTGACGATGACGTCGGGCTGCTCGTAGAAGTCCGAAAGCACCACCACGATGCCGCGCCGGTGCAGAAAATTTTGAAAATGCGAGAATGGCTTGGCGAAATCGGTGCGCGTGCCCGCTTCCGCCTTTTCGATGGCGTGCAACAGCCGGAAAAGCTGTCCCTGTCTGGTCGAAGGCGCCACGTAGTTGCTCACGTCCTCATCGAACACGATCAGCCCCGCCGCGTCGCGCTGCACATTGGCCATATAACACAGCGACGCCGCCACGAAGCGCGCATAATCCAGCTTGCTGACCGCTTGGGACCCGTATGCCATGGAGGCCGAGGTGTCCAGGAGCACCAGCAGTTGGGTATTGGTCTCACCGCGGTAGCGCTTGAGGAAGGTCTTCTCGGTGCGGGCAAATACGTTCCAATCGACGTGCCGGAGGTCATCGCCCTGGGAATAAGCGCGATACTCCGCGAACTCCTGCGAGAACCCGAAATCCGGAGACCGGTGCAGCCCCGCCACGAACCCGTCGACCACGGTCTTCGCGACCAGGTCCAACCCCGAGATGGAAGCCAGCGTGGATGGGTCGAGGAAGCGTTGTAGCATTAGTCGGGCCTCCTTTTCGACGCGGAGTCGCGGAGACGCGGAGAAAGACGCGGAGAGGAAGGAAGATTAAGAGATTCGAACGCGGAGGGAGCGGAGACATTCGGTGTTGGTTGAGGCCCTGCGTAATGATTGACGATTCTTCTGAGGCCGTTCTTCAGGATTGGCACATTGAAGTTGATGAGGAGGCCAACGCGTTTGTTCGAGGATTTGAGGTAAGTCAACAGTTGCGCCGAATGGACCGGCAGCATATCCTCAATCGCCTTGATTTCGACCACAATCGTATCTTCCACAACCAGATCCATCTTGTACGCGGACTCGAATTTGATGCCCTTATAATTGATCGGCAAATGCGCTTGCCTTTGAAACCTGAGCCCCGCCTGACTCAATTCGTAACAAAGGCATTCTTCATAAACCGCCTCCAACAACCCCGGCCCCAAATGGCGATGAACCTCGATCGCAGCGCCGATGATCTTATCCGTCAAATCATTCTCCCGGGGCACACTATGTGTCTCCGCTTCCTCTGCGCTCTCAGGTTTTGACTTATCTCTCAATATTCCTCCGCGTCCAATCTCCGCGCCTCCGCGTCTCCGCGTCGAAATGACGCCCTCAAACTACTCCCGAGGCGCCGGCTTCCACTCCAGCACCTTCTTCAAAATGTCGTCCTGTGTCATCCGGTCCGATTCCGCATGGAAGTTCAGCAGAATGCGGTGGCGCAGAACCGGGATATACATCGAGCGGATGTCTTCGTAACTCACGTGATAACGGCCACGCATCAGAGCCCTCGCCTTGGCCGACAAAACCAGGAACTGGGCGGCGCGGACACTGGCGCCGTAGTTCACGTACTTCCGGACGAAGTCGGGCGAGGTTTCATCGCGCGGACGCGATACGCGCACCATGTCCACGGCATGGCGCGCCACGCTCTCGCCGATCGGGACCATGCGCACCAGTTGCTGGAAATCCAGGATCTCCGCGGCGTTCGTCACCGGGTCGGCGTGCGCGACGGTGGTGACGGTCGTGAGGTCCACCACCTCCAGCTCTTCATCGGCCGTGAGGTAGTCGAGCACCGTGTTGAACAGAAAGCGGTCGAGCTGCGCTTCGGGCAGCGGNNTAGGTGCCCTCCAGCTCGATGGGGTTCTGCGTCGCCAGCACAAAAAACGGCGCGGGCAGCTTGTAGTTGTTGCCGCGCACCGTGCAGGCCATCTCCTGCATGGCTTCGAGCAGCGCGCTCTGCGTCTTGGGCGGAGTGCGGTTGATCTCGTCGGCCAGCAGGATATTGCCGAAGATCGGCCCCGGCACGAAGGTCCAGGTGCGGTGGCCGGTGGCCGGGTCCTCTTCGATAATGTCGGTGCCGGTGATATCGCTCGGCATGAGGTCCGGCGTGAACTGGATGCGCTTGAAAACCAGGCCGAGGGTCTGCGCCAGGGTGCGCACCAGCAGGGTCTTGGCGGTGCCCGGCAGGCCGGTGATCAGACAATGGCCGCCCACGAACAGGCCGATCATGACCTGCTCCAGCACCTCCTCCTGGCCCACGATCACGCGGCGAACCTGCTTCACGATGTCGGACTGCACCTGGTGGAAGCGCTCAATGCGCTGTTTCAAAGCCTCGGAATCAATCTGCGGAGTCGCGGTTGTTGACATGATGTTCCATTCTCACTTAGCTCGGGTAGTGGTCAATTCCAGCAAGAGCTTTTGGGCGGGGCGGTAGCCCGGGGCGGTTTCCAGGGCCGCCAGCAATTCGTCTTTGGCCTGTTCGGTCTGGTGGTTCAACTGGTAAGCGCGCGCCAGGTCGTAGTGCGACCGCGCCGGATCGATGGGGTTGTGCGCCACCACCGCGCGGAACTCGCGGATAGCGCCGGCCAGGTTGCCCGCGTCCACCCACAGCGCGCCCAGCCTCTGGTGCTGGTCGTTATCCATCGGATAGATGTAGTTCAGGCGGTTCAGCGCGTCCGCGGCTTCCTTCTTGCGGCCGGCATCCTCGAGCTGTTTGGCGAGCAGCTTGATGGAGTCGGGATTGCGGCCGCCCGCTTTGACGTAGCGCTCCAGCTCGGCGATGGCTGCGGGCTTGTTGTCTTTCGCCAAATAGGCGCTGGACAGAAATTCGTAGACGCTGCCCTCCTCGACGTAGTCCGGATACAGGTCGCGGATGGCCGTGCCTGCCTTGATGACGCCGTCGTAGTCTTTGACCTTGGCCAGGTCATTGACCTGCTTCAGCCCCTTTTTCCATTCGTCGAAGTGGTCCACCAGGTTCTTCGTCGCGGCTTCGAGGAACGCCAGAAACTGCTTGTCGAATTCGGCCGGTTCCATCTTCAATTCCTTGCGGATGACCGCTGCCGTGCCCTCGTCGTTGCCGAAATCGCGCAGCATGGCGAGCAGCGTCGCCCAGCCCCACTTGCCGTTGATGTAATCGCAGATGCGGCCGGCCTGGAAGTAACTCACCGCCACCTGCTCGGGGCCGGTAGGATGCACGAATCCGCGGTCCAGCTCCGCCACCGGCAGCAGCTTCTTATCCTTGATCGCCAGGATGACGGGGGGAGCCAGGCGGTCGCCCCACTCCGGCGAAACCGCGGTCTCGTCGTGCACCGCCAGGCCCTCGGTGAACCAGCGCGGCACGTGGGAATCGGTCAGCGTCAGAGTGAACACGTGACTCATCTCGTGCCACAGGGTGGAGGCCCAATGGAANNGTGGCCGAGGTGAAGGTGACGCCCAGCGCGCCCAGCCCCGGCATGCCGAGGGTGCGAACGGCGAAATCTTCGTGGTCGGGGTAAACCTCCACCCGCACCGGCTTCTCCAGTTTGAGCCGGTACTTCTTTTCGTAAGCCGCGATCACGCGCTCCATCTCCGATTCGAAGTACGGACGCAGCAGCTCCTCTTCCCTCTTGTCGAGCTTGAGGATGATCAGGCCGGTCTGGACGGTGTCGAACTTCTTGTAGCTATCGAGTAGCTTCAGCGAGTTGCGCGTGGCAACGTCCTGGAAGCCGTTCTTGTAACAAGTCTCGAGTTCGTTGTAGGCCTCTTGATCCTGGCCTAGGCGCATCAGGTTGATGCCCATTTGCGAGCGCGCGCTGTACAGTTGCGGATCGAGCTCGATGGCCTTGCGATAATACTGAACGCCTTCCTCGTAGCGGCGGTTGATGACAAAAAAGTGGCCGGCGGTCTCGTAGGCGCGGGCCGCGTGGGGGTCGAAGGCTGTGTCTTTCTTGCCGGCGAGCCAGTCGACGGTGGCCAGGATGGCCCTGCCCTCAACGGACCTGGCGTCCATGGCGAGGGCCTTGTTGGCCTCTTCCACGGCCTTGGCGGTGTCGTTGTCCTCGAGCGCCAGCCGCGCCAGCAGTTCCTGGGCCTCCACCAGCTTGGGATCGGACGCCAGAGCCTTGTGCGCCAGGCCGGCGGCCATGCTCTCGAAGTTCTCCGATGCCACCAGAGCCAGGCCCAACAGGGCGCCGGCATGGTCCTTCTTCAATTCGAGCGCTTCGTTGAAGAGGTCCACGGCAATGTCCGGTTGGGAGTGATCCAGGTACAGCCGGCCCCAGCGCACCTTGTAATCGGGATTCTTGGGGTTCTGTGCGACCAGCGCGCGGAACACGTCGTTGGCTTCCTGGAAGCGGCGTGCTGTCCGGAACGCCTCGGCCTGCTCCAACGTCTGCGCCGGCAGAAGGGACGCCAGCAACAGCGCAAGTGCGCCCAGTCTAATCACTTATCGAGGGCCTCCTGGGTTCGCGCGAGTTCCAATAGGAGCGCCGTCAATTGCTTCTTGTAGGCGTCGGCCGGCATGGCGGCTTTCTCGTACTTCAGCTTGTCTATGGCTTGTTCGAGCTGCTCCTTCTTTTCGAGCAGCGGCCGCTTGGCGGGGTCGCGCGCCGCGGCGGCGTTGGCGCCCAACCGCACCACGGGGAAAGCCGCGGCCAGCTCGCCTTCGAGGACCGAGTGCTCGGTGGCCAGGCGCTTCTGCGATTCGTAAAAATCGGCGGTCTTGCGCTGGGCGTAACGGAAGGCTTCGAGCGCCGAGATCGTTTCCGTCTTATCCACGTCCGCCGCCGGATCGCGCAGCGCTTCGGCCCAATAGCGGGCGAACACCGTGGCGTTCTTCTCTGTCCCGGTCCTGGTGGCGGCGATCACCACGCGGGTGGACCGGCGCAGCGCCTCAATCGAACCGCCGCTCGAACTGGTCATGTTCACCACAAGCTGGCGCGTGGCGGGCACGTGGTCGAGCAACGCCCCCAGCTCCGCGCCCGTAATGTCGGGTCCCGGTATGTTGAACTTGTAGTCCACGCCATCGAAGGTGCCGTGGCCGATCAGCATGACCACCAGGGCATCGGCGGGCTTCGCCTGTTTGGCAATTTCCTCCAAACTCGCGCGAATCCGTACGCGCGTGGGCTCGACCAGCGTGACCACGTTGGAATCGCCGCCCGCGCGCTTCAAACTCGAGTCGATATCTTCGGCCCACATCTTGAAGCGCTGTTCGTAATCGGGTTCGCCGCCCAGGCCGGAGATGGTCACATAAAAGGTGGTGGCGGGCGCCGAGAGCGCGGCCAGCAGCAACAGCGAAACCAGCTTCATACCACACCCCACCGTCTGCGCAGCAGCCACTCGCTGGCGCGTATGCCGAGAGCCAGCAGGAAAATCGCCGGCATGTCCCAGAGGTCGCGTGTCTCGCGCGTCGAGATGCCCGCTTCCGAGTAGGAGATTTCATTCGCCAGCTTGGACGCTTCACCGGGCTTGTAGTAGCGGCCGCCGGTCTCGACGGAGAGCTTCTCCAGGAGTTCGCGGTTCTGCGAGGTATGGAAACTCTCAGCCACGCCGTCTTCCCTTCGGAAAGTCACTACATCGCGCCCGATCTCTTCCTGCTCGCGGCCGGCGATGATGTCGGCCACGTAAGAGCCGGGCTTCTCGGCGGTCCATTCCCCGCTGTAGACGCCCTCTTCGAGCGGTTGCGGGGTCAGTTCGACGGTGGCGGAAGCGCCGTCGGGCGCCATGAAGCGGGCCTGCACCTTGGCGTTGGTCACGGGCTTGTACTGCTTGTCGCGCACCTCCACCCGCAGCGGCACCTTGGTTTCATCGGAGAGCACCTGCTTGGGTGTCGAGGAAGTCACCTGGCCGGGCGTATCGGTCACCAGGTAACGGAGAATCTGCTGCCAGAAAGTCGGTTGGGTCTTGTCGTCATGGGGCAGCCACATCTTCCAGCGCCAGCTTCCCTCGGTGGCGAACAGCACGGTGCGGCCGCGGCCGTAATTCTCCGTCACCAGCAGAGGCGTTTTGCGTTTCCCCGCGGGGGTGGATACCAGCAGCACCGTGGCGCCGGGCTTGGGGTCGCCGGCCTCCTGATAGTTGGCCATTTGCGGCATCTTCTTCCACCGCTCGAGGTTGCGCGCGGCATCCTCATCCAGCCGGCAGAGGACGCTCTCGGCGCCGGCGGCAGTGAGTTCCTGTCCCGTGAAGTCGCGGTGAAAAGTGCCTTTACCCTCGGGCAGGTTGGTGGGCACCAGGTCGGCCAAGGGCGATGCCCGATAGCCGCCGTCGGAGAGCGTGGCGCGCCCGCCCAGGAACAGCAGGCCGCCGCCGCGGCGGTCCACGAAATCGCGGATCAACTGCTGCTGGGTGGGCGTAAAATAGTTGGCCTCGACGCTGCCGACGATCAGACCCTGGTAGGCAAACAGATCTTCGGCCTTCGAGGGGAAGCCGTCCTCCAGTTCGTGCGGCTCCGGCGGGTCGGGCACGCCCTGGCGGTAGATCTTGTTCTGCGTGGTGCGCAGCATGGTGACTAATTCGATGTTGTTGTAATCGTCCAGGGCTCGGCGGATGAACTTGAACTCCCAACGCGGCTCGCCCTCTATATAAAGGATGCGCGGTTTGCGCGCCTCGACGTTGACCAGGCGCGTCACTCGATTATTTTGGACGTTTTCCTCGCCGGGGATGGGGTCGAGCGAGATTTCCAGCGTCTTCGGCCCCGCGTCCCCGCAATTGAACACCAGCGATTCGGTCTGGGGCGCGCCCTCCGCTTTCAGCGTGACCTCTCGCGAAACCAGCACCTTGCCGCCGTCGCGGACGCTGAGCTTCGTCTGGGCGCCCGAAAACCCGTAGTTCTGGAACGTAACCAGCGCCGTGAGCTTGGATTGCGGCAGCGCGCGCGCAGGCGCCACCGCGTCGGTGATTTCCACGTCCCGCTGGGGATGTTCGCGCCCGAACCCGATGGTGTGGACCGGGATGCGCTGGCGGCGGATGGCGGAAATCGTCTCCAGATCGATGCCGCCGGCGTTGTCGGCGCCGTCGCTCAGCAGCACCATGGCGCCCAGCGGCAGCGAGGACGATTCCGCCAGCACGCGCTCCAGCGTGTCGCCGATGCGCGAGGCCGGCGCGGCGGCCGAGAGTTGCTCGGGCTTTTGAATCCGTTCCGGCTCCTTGCCGAACTTGTAGAGCCGCACCTGGAAGCGGTCGCCCAGCGATTTCAGCAGCCCGCCGTTGAGCACCGCCTGGGCGGCGGCTTCGCGCGTGCCGGAGGCGTCGGCCAGGGACATGCTCCGTGAGTCGTCCACCAGCACGGCCACTACGTTCTGCTGCGGGCGCAGCGTGGCGATGCTCAAAGCCGGGTGCCACAGCAGAAAAAGCACCAAGGCCACCAGACAGGCTTCGAGCAGCCAGATNNAGCAGCCCCGCGGCCGCGACGATGGCGAGCGCCAGCAGCCACAGCGGCCAGGGCGTCAAAAAGACGAAATGACCTTTGTGAAAAATGCTGGCCGGGTACTTAAACAGGATTTCGAACATGAAGTTCAGATTATGATATGGACGTGCTCAGCGCCGCCGGGAGTTACAGACAATCCCAGATTGGTGGGAAGTTCGACACACGGGCACATTCCATACAGCCCTCGTATGTGAGACAGGATAACATGCGAGCCAGGCGACGTCCAGGTTGCCGGGACAAGTCTCCTTTCGTTGATGTTCGGTCGTCTTTGACGGGCGGGGGGCGAAGCCCGCCCGCCTTGGCTTTTCGTTGGTTTTCCACTTTCCCATCGCCTTCGTCGCCGGCGCTGTGGGAATGTGGGAATCTCGCCTGGTGTTGGCGAGATTTCCAAGGGGCTCGTGGAAAGCGTGGGAAGCCTGCTCTTGGCTTTCCACGCTTTCCACAGCCCCGGCATTTCCACAGTGCTCGTGCCTCATCGTGTTGTCCGGCAGCGCGCCAATAAGCTGAGCTTCGCTTGTTGCATCCGTCGCGCGGACTCGGTGTCGCTCAGAGCTTCGGCCTGCTGTTTCAGCATCCCAGCCGTAATTCCCTCCTTCAAGTATTCTGTCCATTCCTTCAGGGAGGTGAGCTTCTCGTACGGTGTTCGATAGTACTTGTGGCGGTAGGTTCGCTTGCGCTTCCCCCGCGAGTTGGTCGCGATGGTGGCATACCCGTTCCTATCTCGCCCAGTTCGTGACCAGGCAGGCCACCAAAATTATCAGCCTGGCGTCGCTCAAGGACCAGCAGGCTTCCGGCGTGACCCTGAATCTCAAGAACCTCACAGCCGGGTGCGTCAACAACTGGAACCGGTTCCACGATGGCGCTGTCAACGACATGTTGGGAGCCATCCCGGGTGTGGCTGCCGTGCCCGCCCTCCGCAACAAGGTGGTGCTCGGTATCATCGATGGCGTCCACTGCCTGTGCAACGGCGGGCCGCTGAACTACGGGGACCCGAAATATGGGTTCGTGACCGAGCTGAACACGATGTATTTTGCCACTGACATCGTGGCTTGTGACCGCGTCGGCTGGCTGGCCATTAACGCGAAGCGGGCGAAGAAGGGCCTATTGCCCGAAGAGACAGCGGGCCACGACGGTTATGACCTCTTTGCGGTCCGCCAGCCTCAGCATATCACGGTCGCCGGGCAGCAGTATGGGCTTGGCGAATGGCGAGACAACCACATCGGCTTGCACCAGGTCACCCTGACGTAAGTCGTCGATGAGTCGGGTCTGTGCGGGGGGCGCTCAGTAATGAGCGTCCCTACCGCGACCACGCGCTCGCAGGGTCTCTGAAGAACTGATTACAGTTTGAACAGCTCCCGCAGCCGCCGCGTCTGCACCCGGCTCACGGGAATCTCGGTATGCTTGCGGTCGTCCATGCGGAGCTGGTAGCTGGATTTGAACCACGGCACCACTTCCTTGATCCGGTTGATGTTCACCAGGTAAGAGCGGTGCACGCGCCAGAACAGGTCGCGGTCGAGGTTGGCCTGCAGATCCTCGACGGTGCGATAGTTCGATTGCCCCTCGAGGGTGGTGGTCACCAGCGTGATCAAGCCGTCGTCGATGGTGGCGTAGATCACGTCGTTGGCGTCCACGATGAAGTTGCGGTTGTTGGCCCGCACCAGCAACTTGGTGCGCGGCGCCGCCGGGGCGCTCTTGGGGGCGCCCGCGGGGACGGCTGGCTCGGCGGGGGCCTGCTTGTCCTGGACGGCCCGCCGGGCCCGCTCGATGGTCTCCGCCAGCCGACCCTTATCCACGGGCTTGAGGAGGTAGTCCATCGCCTCCAGGCGGAAGGCCTCGACGGCGTATTGATCGTAAGCGGTGACGAAGATGAAATGCGGCAGCTCGATTCCTTTTTCGCGCAAGCGCCGGACCACGCCGAGGCCGTCGAGGCCCGGCATGTGGACGTCCAGAAAGACCACTTCCGGCTCCAGCTTGCGGATCAGCTCGATGGCGTCCAACCCGTTGGAACCGGTTGCGATTACTTCCACTTCCGGGAAATCCTTGAGCAGGTAGGAGAGCTCGTCGCAGGCCAGTTTTTCGTCGTCCACGACAATTGTCGTGAGGGTGGCTGCGGCATGATCGCGCATGGGAGTTGGAGTTGGTATTATAACATTTCGGTTTTTGGGAGCCTATGAGAGTGCTGGTCATCGGCGGAACTCTCTTCATTGGCCGCCTCCTGGTGGAGGAGCTGCTGAAGAGCGGCCACGAAATAGCGGTGTTGCACCGCCAGCCGAAACACGATTGGGGTAGGCGCGTCGAGAATATCATGGCGGACCGCAATGACGCCGATTCCGTGCGCGAGGCCCTCTCCACCCGCCGCTTCGACGTGGTTTTCGACAACGTATACGATTGGGAGCGCGGCACCACGGCGGCGCAGGTGGAAACCACCGTCCGGGCCTGCGGCGACCGGCTCAGCCGCTACATCTTTATGTCCAGCGTGGCCGCATACGGCGACGGCCTGAACCACAAGGAGAGCGACCCGCTGGCTCCCGAATATCACCCCGAGCCGTACGCCAGCCACAAGGCCGCCACCGAGCGCCTGCTGTTCCGTATGCGCCGGCAGACCGGTCTGCCGTTGGTGACTTTCCGTCCGCCGTTCGTCTATGGGCCGGGCAATCCGTTCTACCGCGAGCAGTTCTTCTGGGACCGCCTGCGCGCCAGACGGCCCCTGATCATCCCCGGCGACGGCTATCGCCTCATGCAGTTCGTCTATGTGCACGACCTGGTGGAGGCTCTAATCCGCGCCATGTCGGAACCGCGGGCGGAGGGCGAGGCGTTCAACATCGGCGATTCCCGGCCGCTGACGCAGGTGGAGTTCGTGGAGAAGCTCGCCAAGGTGGCGAACGTGGAACCGACGCTGGTACGCATGCCGCGCGACATCATTGCGCAAGCCGGCGGCAACGCCATGGCGGAGCCCCTTTATTTCGGCGAATACTACGACGTGCCGCCCATCACCGAATACATGGGCAAGGTGAGGCGCCTTCTGAACATGACCCTGACGCCGTTCGAGGCCGGGCTGAAGGAGACCTACCGTTGGTACACGCGCCACCACAAGCCGCGCACAGCCGGGTTTGAGTTCGACGACAAGCTGCTGGGCATGGTGCGGGCCGTCTCGCCGCTGAGCGTGTAGGGGCGGAGCCGCGACCGTAAGGGAGCGATCTTCGTGGAATACGAGGCTGCATTTATGGGAGGTCGTCGTGGCGCAGGATAATTGGCCGGTGGCTGTGATCAAGACGCCGCCGGTTGGCGGGCGCAAGATCTCCGAAGTGATCGCAGCCATGAAAGCCAGCGGCGCGAACGCGGTTCTTGACGAGGACTTCGAGCGAGATGTGGAAGAGGCCATCAGACTCCACAGCCAGCCATGGAACCCGCCGTCCTGGGATTAGTCGTCGACTCCAGCGTCCTGGTCGCCGCCGAACGCAGCCGGGTGACCACTCCCGAGGTAATCGGGGCAATCCGTGAAGCCGTCGGCGATGTCGCCATCGTGATCTGCTCGCTGACGGTGGCGGAACTCGCTCACGGCATTTACCGGGCCCAGACGCCGCGACAGGGTAGAGGGTGCTTCAGGAAGCCGCTGACGCTGCTGGGGATGATGCGGGCGGCCTCGCCGGTGACCGTATAGGGGCGGGGAAGACCCTGCCATGGAAATCGAGGCTACGATTCCCGGCGTGCTCTATCCCTGAGACGTTTGGCGTGGCTGATAGAGATGCGCAGTTTCCTCCCCATCTGGCTCAGCGAGATGTTCGATAGAAGGATTTTGAGTGGTCTGGGCTTGCGCCACCAGCCCGGGTCGCGAGTGCGCCTGCCGAACAGTCTCCTGCGCGTGTCGATCGCCACCTCGACCTCGACTTTGTGCCGCATGGCAAACTCACGCGCGCTCAGCGTTTCCAGGTCTTCGATCCGGTCCTTCCAAAACTGGGATAAGTCGTCGAGATAGTGGAAGCCCAAACGATGTCGCATTCGTTTGAGTGTGGTTCGCCCGGCCGGCAAGTCGTACAGCACGCCGCCGTGCTTGGTCCGATTGGCTTGCCAGAAATCTATCAGAGGTTGAGTTGCGATCAGACGTGGCGGACCGGCCCAGTATCCCACACGAGGCCGCGGCGAACCGAAAAGCAAATCGAAACCGTGTTTGGTGTCGCGTATATCGAGCACATCCCAGTCTCCGCCCTCGACATCTCGAACCTGGCCGAGGATCGGGAACTGGCGTTTCATCCCTTTTCCCATTCTCACAAATCGACGCCCGTTTGTCAGGAATCTTGATGCCACCGGGTGCGTGGTCGGAGGCGTCCCACATCGGACAGCCCCAACAATCCGCCGGCGCACATGGAAATTGGCGGGAATCGACACGCCGGGTCCCCCCACGACCCGCTCGCCGCCGCCAACGGCGTCTTCAATCGACCGCAGTCGCCATCTTGGAGAAGCGCCGTATCGATACCCGCCGAATCATGGGCGATTCGGAAAATGCCGGCTGAGCCAGGCGGGTCTACGGCGAGACCGTCCGAGTCGCTGCTGACCACGGCTTGTCGATCCTGATCGCCGCAGACTGGGGGCTTTGTCCGAGCGACGACTCGCCCAGAGCGCGCAAGCACGACCTGCGGGCTCAGCCCAGTTTCATGGAACGGCGTATCGCGGGATTAATCGGCATCGCCTCGCATTGGAGTCCGAACTTCCTGCACCCGGGGAGCCGCAGACTCAACAACGGGATGTCCATCTGCGCCGTCGGCGTGGCCGCATCAACGGCCCTAATCCCGCCTTTGCCGCACACCGTCTTCGTAGGCCTGTGCCATTTTCTTTTCTAGGAGGTTGCTGAAAGAGGGGCCAAGACATGGCTGGCCGCAGATGAACGCAGATCAACG
>PLMF01000385.1 GCA_003142355.1 Bryobacterales bacterium | reverse complement strand
GCGGCCAGCAGCAGCGCGTGGCGGTGGCGCGCGCCCTGAGCGGCGATCCGTTGATCCTGCTGGCGGACGAGCCGACCGGAAACCTGGATTCGGCCAATGGCGAAGCGGTCATGAACCTGCTGCGCGAGCTGCACCANNTCTGCATGGTGACGCACGATCCGCGCTACTCGGAGTTCGCGGACCGGACCATCCATCTGTTCGACGGGCGGATCGTCGAGGAGAGTGTGGAGGCGGCCAAGAGTTAGTGAGCTAGCGGCGGTTTCTCCGAGCGAAGCGCGCGCCGATCCCTAGCAGCATCATCCCGCCCACGGCCAGCGCAAGCGATGCCGGCTCGGGCGTCCCTGGACGCTAGAATAAAGTACTACGCGAGCCGCCGTCTGAACCAAACGGGGCTGGATGCACCCGCTCGTGAGCGTCCGGCTCGAGTGCCGACGCGGCACGCACGAGTGCGTGCGCCACACAGTACTGCGGGCCGGACCGCAATCTGCTAACCTGACAGGCCATGGACGCGCTTGGCCGGGATTTGCGCCACGGGGCGCGCCTGCTATGGAAGGCCCCGGGATTCAGCGGGGTCGCGCTGGCGGCCCTGGCGCTCGGGATGGGCGCAACTAGCGCCATCTTCAGCGTGGTGGATGCGGTGCTGCTGAAGCCTCTGCCGTTTCGCGATCCGCAACGCCTGCTGGTGCTTTGGGAAATGAACCCGGCTCAGAACCTGGAGAAGATGTACGTGGCGCCCGGCAATTTCCTGGAGTGGCGGAACGAGAGCCGCACGCTGGAGGCGCTGGCCGCGTTCCACGACGTCCACATCAACCTGACCGGGGGACCGAACGGCCACATCGATCCGGAAGAACTGCTGGCGGAGCGCGTTTCCTGGAGCCTGTTTCCGCTGCTGGGAGTGCAGCCGGTGGTGGGGCGCGCGTTCCGGGCCGAGGAAGACCAGCCCGGCCGCACGGATTACGCGCTGCTCAGCCACGCGCTGTGGCAGCGGCGGTTCGGCGGAGACCTTTCGATTGCGGGGAAGGCGATCCGGCTGCGCGATCGGAGCTACACGGTAGTGGGCGTGCTGCCGGCCGGTTTTTCGGTACTGGATCCCGCGGTGGATGTGTGGATCCCGCTGGGTCTCGACACGCATGACGCTCACACCGCGGGGATGCGCTTCCTGACCGTGATTGCGCGATTGAACCGGGGGGTGGAGATCGACCGGGCGCAAACCGAAATGGACGTCATCGGGAACCGGCTGGAACAGGCCAATCCGGCGCTGGACAGGGGCTGGCGGCCATCGCTGTTTCCGCTTCGGGAGGAACTGGTGGGTCACGTGCAACAGGCGCTGCTGGTATTGATGGCGGCGGTGGGTTTCCTTCTGTTGATGGCCTGTGTGAATGTGGCCAACCTGCTGCTGGCGCGAGGCGCCACGCGGCGAAAGGAGATCGCCATCCGCACCGCGCTGGGTGCGGGCCGCAGCCGGATTGTGGTGCAACTGCTCTCCGAGAGTGTGCTGCTGGCGCTGGCGGGCGGGGCGCTCGGGCTGGCGCTGGCGCGCGGCGTTGTGGCGCTGGTGGCGCGGCTGGGGCCAGCCAGCATTCCGCGGCTGGCGGAAGCCAGAATCGACGCCCGGCTGTTTCTGTTCGCGCTGGGCGTATCGGTGGCGACGGGCATTTTATTTGGCATGGCGCCGGCCATGCAGAGTTCGGGCGCTAATCTCAACGCGGTATTGACAGAGGGCGGCCGCGGCGGCACCGTGGGGCGGTCCGGACGCATGGTACGCAATGCGCTGGTGGTGGCGGAAGTGGCGCTGGCGGTGGTGGTGCTGATCGGCGCGGGGTTGCTGATGCGCAGCTTCGCGAGGTTGCGATCGGCCGACCCGGGATTCCGGCCCTCGGGGCTGCTTACCCTGCGGGTGCCGCTGGCGGGAGGCCGGAATGCGGCGCCGGACCGGCGGATCGCGTTCTTCCAGCAGGTGGCGGACCGCGTCGCAACGCTGCCGGGAGTGGGCGCGGTGGGCGCCGTGAATGGGCTGCCGCTGACGGGGCTGGGACAGGGCTCGAACTTCGCGGTGGATGGACGCCCGGCGCCGGCGCCCGCACAGCGGCCGCTGGGGCTGCTGCGATCGGTTACTCCCGCATACTTCCGCACCATGGGGATTCCGCTGGTGGCGGGGCGCGTGTTCGCGGACTCGGACACCAGCCAGGCGCCGCCGGTGATCGTGGTGAACCAGACGCTGGCGCGGCGTTTTTGGCCCAACGGGAATCCCCTCGGCGGACGCCTGGTGGTGGATCAGAACAACGGGCGCGTGGCCGAGATCGTGGGGGTGGTGGGAGACGTGAAGCCGGAGCGGATCGAAAGCCAGGACTGGCCCACGATTTACAACCCCTACGCGCAGGTGCCCGTCACAACCATGACCATGGTGGTGCGGACAGCGGGCCCAAAGGGCGCCCCGCCGCTCTCGCTGGCCTCCGCGGTGGAACGTGAAGTGCACCAACTCGACCCGGACCAGCCGGTGGCCGACGTGCGTTCCATGGAAGAGGTGTCGGACCGTGCCATCGCCGGGGCGCGGTTCAACACGGTGCTTCTCGGCGTTTTCGCACAGATCGCTTTCCTTCTGGCGGCGGTGGGGATCTACGGCGTGATCTCCTGCGACGTGAGCGAGCGAACGCACGAGATCGGGATTCGAGTGGCGCTGGGCGCGCAGCCCGCCGATGTGCTTAAGCTGGTATTAGGGCAAGGGGCGCGCCTGGCGGGGTATGGAATCGCGGCGGGCCTGGCGGCGGCATTCGTGCTCACCCGGCTGATGGCCGCCATGCTCTACGGCGTGAAGGCGACGGACGCTTACACGTTCGTGGCGACTCCGGTATTGTTGGGAGTGGTGGCGCTGGCGGCGAGCTACCTGCCCTCGCGGCGTGCCCTGCGGCTGGACCCCGTGACGGCGCTGCGGCACGAATAGGAAGAGACATGATTACACTTCGCAATGTCGAGAAATTCTATGAAGGCGGCTTCGGCCGGAGCTACGTGCTGCGCCGCATCAACCTGGAAATCAAAGAGGGCGAGTTTGTCACCATTATGGGCCCCTCGGGCGCGGGGAAATCGACGCTGCTGAGCATCCTGGGGATGCTGGACAGCGCCTGGACCGGCGAGTTCGAGTTTGTGAGCCACCAGGTGCACCGGATGAAGCCGAGGGACCGCGCGGAGCTGAACAAAAAGTACATCGGATTCGTGTTCCAGAGCTACCATCTGATCGACAACCTGACGGTTTACGAGAACCTGGACATACCGCTCTCCTACCGGAACGTGAAAAGTTCCGAGCGCGCCGCGGCGGTGTGCGACACGCTCGACCGGTTCCACATTGTGGGGAAGCGCGACCTGTTTCCGAGCCAGCTTTCGGGCGGCCAGCAGCAGTTGGTGGCGGTGGCGCGGGCGGTGATCGCCAANNGAGGGGACGACCATCGTGCAGGTGACTCACTCGGAGGCCAACGCGGCCTACGGACACCGGGTGGTCGAGCTCGCGGACGGGTGGATCGTGAAAGGCGCCTCAGGCGGGGGTGTGGCGGCCACGCAGCCTGCGGACGGTCTGCGCGGATAGTTCGCGGGCAACGCGGCGGACGTCTCGGGTAGCAGGGCACCAGCGTGCCGTTGGTGCGGCACACCACCATGTTCCGGCCGGCGCGGCACGGCCAGGGAGCCACACCGCCGCGCAACAGACTTTTCATGTTGCGAAGATGCTCCGTGCAGTTGACCATGGCGTAGCCCGCGCGGTTGCGGTCGATCAAGTAGTCCAGGAGTTCGTCCACGGGGCAACCACCAGCAGGGGTAGAAGCGCCGCGGCCAGCGGGGCGGGAAAGCGAAATTCGAGTGCGTGGCCGCAAGCACCGGCGTGGCTGGGTTGGCCACCGGCAACATGTTAGAATCGGCTGTAATCTTCGACGTGAGAATCTGAAATCGAGTGAAAGAACTTACCCTCTGCACGGGTGGGAAGGCGATGTTCCTGACCGTGGAAGACGCCATTCGACGCGCCCGGGAAGAAGTGCTGGTTTCGGTATACATTCTCGCGGACGACCCGATCGGAGGACGATTCATCGGTGCTCTCTCGGAGGCGGCACGCAGGGGTGTGCGGGTCGAGGTGATCGTCGACGGCCTGGGATCGCGGAGGTCCTTCGGGCGGGTGAAAGAGATGCTGAACGCGGCGGGGGCCTCGGTGACCGTTTTCCGGCCATTCGGGAAATGGCTCCTGCGTCACCCGCTGGCGGCGTTGTGCCGGATGCACGCCCGCGTTCTAGTCGTCGACCGGACTCTGTTCGGACTGGGCGGCATCGTTTTCAGGAAGGAATTCGGCGATCGGGTCGACCTGCTCCTGCTGCATGAACCGGCGGAGACCGCTACTATTGTCGAGATCTTCCAGCGGTTCAAGATGCTCGCGACCCGCCGGCGCCGTCCGGCGCTCGCCTCATCAAAAAGGACGATCGGCAACGGTTCATCGCTGCTGGTCTCCGGTCCCGACGCGGAGAGTCGGGAGATCTACCGTTGGGTATTGTCCGCATGCCGAAGCGCCGGGAAGCGGATCTGGATCGCCACCCCGTTCTTCTTTCCAACCCAGGAACTGCTGAGCGAGTTGCGGGCGGCGGCGAAGCGGGGCGTGGACGTCAGAATCGTGACCCCGCTGCGAACCCGGCCTCGCTACGACATCCTGCGCGCCATGCCGCTGCCATGGCTGGTCGCCAAGAGCGGCGCCCAATGGTACGGGGCTCGGCTGTATTTCCACTCGAAATTCTGCATCTTCGACGACCGGTGGACGCTGGGCAGCGCCAACTTCGATGTCATCTCGATGAAGAGGAACTTCGAGTTGAACGTCTGGACCGAAGGCGGGCCCATACTGGGCGAACTGGAAATGCTCTTTTCCAAGCTGACCGCTTCCAGCTCGGGAATAGCCACGTCGGACGCCTGGCCGGTCGTCAGGGTGATGGCGCCGCTGTTCTATCGGACGGCGGAATTTCTCTGTGCCCTAACCTGAAATAAGCCCGCGCCTGAACCTGCCGGCCATCCCGTTTGAACTGGGTGGCGGCGCGGGCGAGGAGTCTTTTACGGGTGCACGGCGATGGTTACAGTGTCGCTTGCGCCGTTGGGCATGGAAACTACAATCGGCACGTCATCTCCCGGCGCGACGCCAGCCGGCACCTGAACGTTGACCTGGTACAAGCCCGCATAGCCGGGAGCAATTCCAGAGAACAGCAGCGGGGTGACGACGCCGCCGACGGTGACAGCCGGCTTCTGCACGGTCTGGTAGAGCACGCTGGCATCGGCGGGTGCCACTGAACCCGTGGGCAACACTTTGCCGTTCGGGTCGCCACCCGGCGTGGCTCTTCCAAGGCCGGTCACAAAGATCTGGATATAGTCGCCGGCGCCGGCCGGCTGGCCGCAGGTTGCCGCCACCGGCAAGCCCGCGCAACCGGTCAAATTCCGAGCCGTCGCCATCGATGAAGGCATGACGAGCCAAGCGGTATTGGCAAACAGAACAGCCCCGTTCTTCCTGGATGCCTTCGAAGGATCGGCAACGCGAAAGATGCCCGGGGTCGCCGCCGACATCTTCAAGCTGAAGCTCACGCTGGGGCCGGCGGAATTCTTGACCTGGACGGGGACCGTGCCCGATTCCGGCAGCTCCGTCGGCACGACGACGTTAATCTGACCTCCCGATGCAGCCACGTCGAACAGCGGCCCCGCCACGCCGTTAAAAGTGGCGGAGATGCCCTGAAAACTGGTCGCGGGAAACAACGACAAACCATCTTTCGATCCGTAGTTGCAGCCGAAGATGGTGACGATGGTTCCGGGAGCGGCCACCCAATCCGGGGAGGAAAACGAGCCATTCACAACCGCGTTGACCACCGGAATCGCCGGGCCAGCCACCACCAAAGTGACCGAATTGCTGGTCTGGCCTCCGATGCTCAGCGTCACAGGAAGATTTCCGCCTGGAACGCTTGCCGGGAGTGTGAAGTTCACCTGGTAAAGGCTTACGATACCCGGACTCAGCCCGGAAAAGATGACGGTTCCTTGCTGGCACCCGACGCTAACGGTTGGCTGCACAGTGGTTGTGGCGGGTGACGGCGTGCCCGGAGATGCCGCCCCCGTCGCCACGGAAGGACTTGTTGGTCCGAGGCCAGCGGCCTGGACAACCAGTGTCTCTCCCGGTTGGGCAGGACTCTGCGCGGTCACAAAAGAGGAGTCTTTCACGTGCAGGAACTCGCCCAGACTCTGTGTGGAGCCCGTCGGAGTAAACGTAAAGATCCCCGGCGAGTAGGAAGCGAGCGTCACCGTGGCCGACGCGGACCCTTTTCCCTGAACCGTAACCGTGACCTGGGCGGAACCCGGCGCGACATCGACGGGGAGCTGGATGTTGAGCTGGGTTGGCGAGGCGAACGACAACGCTGCCGATTTGCCGCCCACGGACACTTGGGCACCGCCCAGCGTTGTGGGCCACGGCGTCGTGAGCGCCTGGATGGTGCTCGTCGAGAGATTCTGCCCGTATATCGAGGCGAAGGTGCCCGGCGACAATGACGCCGTAAGCGACGCTCCATTCATTATTCCATTCGCGCCGATAGTGGGCGCCTGCGCAAAGACGGCTGCCTCAAATAGCACGGCCACAAGCGTCGCGAGCAAGATTCTCGGTAGTTTCAACATGTTCAGACCCCTAAGATAGTTCAATACTCGGATTTCCGTTTTGGCTCTCGCCGCTACCGATTATACGTCTACCGCCCCCGGCCCCTGGCCCCTGGCCCCCGGCCCCCGCGACGCATTGGCAGCGCCTCATCGGCGGAATCCATGGGGAAACCGAGATACCCGGCGATGGTACCGGCCACCTGCGTGATGCTCACCGGGTCGTCCACATGGCCACCGGCGCCACCGGGCATGGCGACCAGCAACGGGACGTTCAAGTCACCGCTGTAGACGCTGCCGTGGTCGGAACCGGCGCCCGCATTGCCGAAGTAGTGGCCGGGCTGGAGCGTCACGATCAGGTCGCCCGCGCGCGGCGAATCCCCCGCGCCACGCACCCGCACGGCAGCCACCGCGGAGGAGAGCCTGGCATCCCGAACCAGGGCGGCCGCCAGCTTCGGAAGGTCCACCAGACCGGGCTGGTCGAGGTAGATGTACGCCATGCCGCCGTTTTCCGCGACGGTCGCGCCGGCCGGAAGCGCGGCCTGCAAGTCGGTCTTGAGCGTTAGGTCTTCGGAATTGGGCACGAGGTCGGTGCGGCCATGGTCCGAAACCAGAACGAACAGTGTATGCTCGCGCCACGGCGGATCGAGCGATTCGATGGCATCCAGAATGTGGCCGAGCAGCGGGTCCACGGTGCCGGATAGATACGCACTCTGGCTCGCGATTCCCTCGTCGTGCGCGATACCGTCGGCTCCCAAGAAATAGAGCGTGACCAGCGATGGCAGGCCGCGCGACTTCAGATCGGCGATGGCTCGCCCCGCCATCGCGCTGTCGAAAGCGCGGTAGTCGACCGGGCTTCCCGCCAGAAAGCCCAGCATTTCGGCGATGCTGGGCGGCGCCGCCCGCGCCGCGCCTTTCCAGTACTCGCTGAAGTAGACCGCGCTGGTCAACCCGGCTTGGGCGGCGGCTTCGTAAATGGTGGGCGCCAGCAGGTGGCCGTTGCCCAGCCCGCCGGAACACCCGGCGGCGCCCCGGACGGCAACGCCGTAAGCGCAGACGAGGCCGCCCGGGGTCATATAGTCGATGAGGCGGCCTGCGCTCCGGTCGAACCACTGGTTGCCGGGGACTCCGTGCCGCGCCGGTCGGGTGCCAGTGAAGATGGACGCCTGGGCCGCCATGGTAACGGTGGGCAGAACGCTCGAGGCGTTATCGAACCACAGCGCCCGGGCGAAGATGCGCTGGAAGTTGGGCAGGCGCCCATCCCGGTAAAGCTGCTCGAAAGTGTCGCGGCGGATGCCATCCACATCGACGATGACGGCGCGCCGCGCGGGCTGGGCGGAGAGCGTGGCGGAAACCAGCAGGAAGGCGGGCCAGAAGCCCGCCATCCGCGCCCGTCGCTCGATACCTGTCATGATTACTGTACTTGCACTTGCTGCATGGTCGCGGTTGTGTCGAAGACGACACCGACGTCCAGGCCCTTGGGGAGCGGCGGCGTGAACTGCATACTGCCCGGTTCCAGGGGCATGAGGAGGAGCATGCCGAACGCGCCGGTGGAGCTTGTGGCGGCTCCGACCGGAATCAGGTCGGCCAGCGTATTTACCGGCACGGTGAAGCTGTGGGCCCCGGCCGGAGCGACGCACGTGAACCCGCCGTATGCCTTGCTGGTCTGATCCGTGCTGGAACCCCCAATCACCACCACCTCGGTGGAGTCTCCTCCGGTCCAGGTGAGAGTCAGCGGCGACGCACGGTTGATGGTGCTGGGCGGGTTGGTCCAGGTGATGGCCGGCGTGAGGGCGATGTTTGTGGTGAACGGCCCCACATCCTTGCCTCCCGGCCCGGAGACGGTGAAGGGACCGCCATCCAGGAACGGCGGCGGCATTGTCATGCTCGACGAAATGTTCAGGATGCCACCAAGCAGACCCGCATAGGGGTTGGCGGTGCCCAAGGATTGAGTCATCGTGCCGCTGGCGCCACCGGCTCCTCCGGTCACAGTCAACTGGGCTCCCGCATCGAGAGTGGAAGCGATCGTCGGATCGATGCCGAATATATTGCTCGTCAGCGTGCCCTGGTCGGCCTTGGTGTTCGTGGAAGAGCAGGCGCCCGGTGGCGGCAGGTTGGTTAAGGGACTGTAAGCGAGGTCGCCACCGGGACTGTTCTTGACAAAGGCGCCGATACCCAGGTCGAAGGCGGCGTTGATAGGCCCCCCGGTCTTTGTCGACTGGCCGTTGAACTTCAACCGAATCAGCGCGATGGTGCCCGCGTTTCCACCGGTGCTGCTCACGTTGCCAAACGGACTGAACGAATCCTGGCAGTGTTTCCCGTCGGTGCTGATGGCCATGCGAACGGTGTTGCTCCAGGTTCCACCCGCGTTGACCTGCACCGGAACGGAGCAACCGGTGGGCGCGTTGGCGGGAACCGTGAAGTTGATTTGGTCGATGGCCGCGTTGCCGGGCGCGCGCCCGCTGTACGCCACGCTGGCTTGCTGGCTGCCGACCCACACCTCCACCGGCACCGGCAGATTCCCGCCAGGCGGCGGCTGATTGTCGGGCGTGGTGATGGGCCCGAGTCCCGTGCCCCACATGACTTCCACCTGGCCGGGCTTGGCGGGAATGGAGGCCATGTTGAGGGGCTGATCGGATACCGAGTTGTAATTCAGAACGATCCCGGGTCCGGGGCCACCCGCCGTGCTGAAGATGCCGTACGCGGTCTTCACGATGGTGGTGGCCATGGCACTGCTGGGGACGTTGTTGTAGTTGACGGCGATCTGCACGTTGCCCAGCGGCGCATCCGACGGCATGATGCCGTTGACCTGCGTGGCCGAGATGTAGAACATGTAAGCCTTCTTGACGGTCGACCCCTGCGTGATGGTCACGGAGACGCCGCCCAGGTTGTCGGGGATCGGGAATTGGTAGACCTGCTGGGGCGTCGGCGGTCCAAGGTTGCTCCCGTAGATGGTGAAGAAGGAGCCTTGCGCGATGCCGCCTCCGCGATTGCTGGCCGCGTTCACAATGCCGCCCTGCGCAATGGTCGGCCCGGTGGCCGAGGCGCCTCCGGGCTGTGTCAGGGTGAACGTCAGGCCTTCAATGGTGATGGTGCCGGTGCGCGAGGCCGTCGTAGTATTCGGATCGGCGGTGTAGCTCACCGTTCCATTCCCCGTGCCGGAAGTGGTCGACCCCAGATGGAGCCACGAGGATGCACTGGAGCTGACGGATGCGGTCCACGAGCAGGAGGTGCCCCCCGACGCCGTGACGGTTATGCTGCTGGAGCCGCCCAGGGCCTGCAGGTTATTGCTGGTGGGGGTAATCGAGTAGCTGCACGCCACGCCCGCGGCCTGCAAGACGGTCACGGTCTGGCCGGCGATGGTCATGGTCCCCTGCCGCGAAGTGGTCGAGGTGTTGGGATCGACCTTGTAGGAAACCGCCCCCTGAGGACCGGTGGCGGCGGCGCCGCTCACGATCGTGATCCAACTGGTGTTGCTAACCGAGTTCCATTTGCACCCGGCGCCGGTGGTGATCATGATCAACCCTGTGATATTCCCTCCGTTGGTCGAGGGGGCGGCCGGCTGGGATTGGCTTAAGGGGCTGACATAGTAGTTGCAGCCCGGCGTGGTGCCGTTGGCATCGCACCTGTACAAAGAGCCGGGGTGGGCGCCACCCGTGCAGGAAGCGGCCGAGATGTTCTTATACGTACACGAGTTCGGGCCCCAACTGCTGGAACCGGGCCAGCAAACTGCTGTATAACCGTTGAACGCGGAGGTGCACTTGGCCGGGTCCGGAGTGGATGATCCCGAGCTGCTGGACACATCGGATACGGAGCAATCGCCGGTGGTGGTAACCAGGGTCCACATGCCGGGGCCGGTGGTGACGCCGCCGCTGGTCCAGGTCTTGGTCACCACCGGCGAGCAGGTCTGAGTGCCGGTCGACTGGGTCACCCAAGTCTTGGTCACTGGCGCGGCGCACACCGGGGTGGTGCCGCCGGCCGGCGTGAAGCAGGCGGTGATGGTGTCCTGGCCCACGCCCTTCGAGCCGGTATAGGTGAAGGCAGCCTGGCCGGTCGAGTCCGTCTTGCAGCCGGAAGGATTGCACGTGCCGCTGGCCCCGGCGTTCGTTCCCGTGACGCTGAAGGTCACCGTGATGGCGGACTGTGCCTTGCCGGTCTGGTCCACCACCTTGGCAGTGACCGTGTGAGTGGTCCCCACCTGGTTGGTGGCGGTAGCGGGGCTGGCCGTGATGCCGACCACGGCTACACCGCAGGGCAGGTTCGATGGGTTGAACGCCTGCTGCAATTCCAGCACCCAGACCTTGCGCAGGTTGGCGTTGCTCCCTATCTCGTCGTGATCCAAACCGTTGTAGATGAATAGCCCCGCGTCGGTGCCCGCCGGGTACTTGGCATACGCCTGGGTCGGACCGGTGACGTTGTTCGTATTGGTTCCGGACATGGCCAGGCACCAGTGCGCGTCCTTGCTGGTCATCACGTTCATGTCGCCTACGGCATCTGTGTTCTTGCCCAAGTCGTTAGCGTCGACGAAGGACGCGCTGCCGGTAACGCTTGAGGCCAGGCTGCTGTTCTCGACGATGTTTAACGTGCCATGCGCTCCCGCCTGGCCGGGGTTGGAAGTGGTAAACGGATACGGCAGCCAGCTATAATCCATGCCCGTGCCGCCCGACGCCTGGCACTCGGAATCGAGGATGAGCAGCTTCTTGCCCCCTCCGACAAAAGACACCAGGTCGGTCTTGGCCTGCGCCGAAAGCTTGGTCATGTCGCAATTCATGCTGGGGCTGGCGACGTTGAGAACGGCGGTGTCATATAGGCTTAGGTTGGCGGCGGTCACGCTCGCGGGCGCCAGGCCGGCGAACGTAAAATCGCCCAGCTCGCCCGCCGCCCCGGTGATCGGGAGGCATGGATCGGTGACCATCCGGTTTGCGGACCCGCTCGAACAACTCGCGTCTACCTTGTCCCCTCCGATGATGACCACCTTGCCCGACTTGGCGGCCTCCGGCTGGAAGCTAGCCATAGCGTTGAGCGGCGTCGAGCAGCACGCCTGGCCGGTGACTGTGGTCGAAACGCACGCCTTGATGGAGTCCTGTCCCGCTCCGCCCGAGCCAGTGTAAGTGAAACTGACCTGGCCGGTGGAGTCCGTTTTGCAGCTTGACGGGCTGCAAACGCCGGTGGCGCCGGCATTCGGCCCCGAGAGAATCGTGAAGGTCACGCTGACGTTGGCCTGCGCGACGCTGTTCGCGTCAGTCACTTTGGCGGTGACGGTGTGTTGAGTCCCGGTCGCACTGCTGGCGGTTGCGGGCGTCAGCCCAACGGTAAGCGTCGTAGTGCCGCCGCCGCCCGTCCCGGTTGCAACCAACTCTATTACCCGTACGCCCGGATACGTGCCATTGTTGGGCGTGAACCGGATCTCGAAATACTGGTAAGTCGCCGCCGCGGCGAAGGTGTCCGTCACCTTGATGGGGGACACCCCAGCCGTCCCGGCGACGCCTAGCATATTGTAGTACGACGACCCGAGAGGGGCGAGATTGGTCTGCGAGATCACCGACAAAGCGCCGGGCGACGTTCCTGCCAGGAAGGTGAAGTGGGTCGCCGATCGCGACGCGGGATTAACCGTGCCATCGTCGGCCAGGTACAGAGTATAACCGGTGAGTTGGACCGGAGACTTGGTTTGGAACTGCAACGAGTAGTAGCCGGTGGAGGGAACGGTGTCGGCGAAAATCGCGTGCCCGTTTTCGCCGGCGGCGCCAGTGAATGTGCCGCCGAAGATATCGCGGGCGTCGAAGTTGGAGAGCATCGGACTGTAGGTGAGCGATGCCAGGTTGGTGTAATAGAAAGGGTTGGTGGTTACGCTACCGGGATCGGACGACGCGGCCACAGTCGGCCCGCCGGTGCTTCCTGTGGCCGTAATCGTAAACGTTCCTGAAGCGAATGCCGTGGTGCTGGTGTTGTAGTAAATGCCGACCGTCCAGGTGCCAGGCATGGTCGCGGCCGAGTTGCCGGCAATCAGCAAAGGGGCGTTGGTGGTGTTGTAGCACCATTCGCCAGCGCTTGTGGCGCCTTGCCAGTCGCTTTCGCCGCCAACACCGGTATAGAACTGTCCGGACGGGCCGAAAAACGCAACGGTGAACGTGTCCCCGGCGTTCACGCCACTGACGTCAAAATACACATAGACGGCCGTGTCGGTGGCCGAGAAAGTCGTGGCCTGAGGCGGGGCAGTGCAAGAAGTCGTGGACGGCGCCACTTTGCTAATTACGGCGTTCTGCAATTGCAGAGTAGCCCGCAGCCCTTGCGGGACCAGAAGCAGGAAGGAAAAGAGCGCGATAACGATTCGCGACATAGCACACCCCCTGCAAGAATGCTAACTCAAATACCGCCGCAGTTCCAGTATCTTTGGGTCTGCATATCTCTAATTGCGGCCCGGGCCGCCCTGCGCCAGAATGGGAGGGATGTCGTCCGGGGCGTTGGCGGTGCGGGATCTCACGGTCGATTCGATCTCCGTACGAAACATCACAGTACCGGTACTTTCCGAAGTATCGTTCCAGGTGGACCCGGGCTCCATCGTGGGACTTTTCGGCGAGTCCGGCTGCGGAAAGACCACCCTGGCGCTGGCTTTGCTGAACCTGCTCCCGGCCCCTCGCTACCGCGTCCGCGGCTCCGTCCAACTGCGGGGTTTCGAGCTGCTTTCCGCCACCGAACGGCAGCTCGAGCGCGTACGCGGCGCGGAGATCTCACTGGTCTTTCAAGATCCGCTGCTGGCTTTGAACCCCGTGCTGCGCGTGGGGGACCAGGTGGCCGAGGTGATGCGCGCGCATGGGCGCCAGGATGGCATCGAGTCGTTATTCGGCCTGGTGGGTCTCGCGGCCACGCGGCGCATGTACGACGCGTATCCGCACCAGTTGAGCGGCGGCGAACGGCAGAGGGTGGTCATCGCCCAGGCTCTGGCTTGCCGGCCAGCGCTGGTGATCGCCGACGAACCGTTCACGGCCCTCGACGCCATCCGGGTGGTGGAACTCTCATCTCTGTTTCGCGAACTGAGGGAAAAACTACACACCTCGTTCCTCCTCATCAGCCACAGTCCCGGAGTTCTGGCAAGGACCGCCGACCAGGTGCTCATCATGCAGGCCGGCCGCATCGTGGAACGGGGAACCCCGCGGCAGGTGTTCGGGAGAGGAACCGCCCATGGCCGCTGATCCCTTCCTGAGCGTTCGGGGACTCGGTAAGAGCTTCGCCGGCCACGCGGCGATCCAGGATGTGACGTTCAGTCTGGAGCGGGGGCACACGCTCGGACTGGTGGGGCCGTCCGGCGGCGGCAAATCCACGCTGGCTCGGTGCCTGGCGCTCTTCGAAACTCCCACTTCGGGCGAGATCCGGCTGGACGGCCGGAAGGCCACGCGCGCCGATGTCCAGCTCATCTTCCAGGAACCGGCCTCGAGCCTCAACCCGCGATTCACCGCCGCCCAGATTGTCACCGAGCCTCTGCTCATTCGCGGAATCGGAACCCGAAAGACGCGGCGGCAGCGGGCGTCGGAGTTGATGGAGACCGTTGGGCTTTCCCGCCAGGCAGCGCAGACGCCGGCGCTCGAATTCAGCAGCGGTGAGCGGCAGCGGCTGGCCATCGCGCGGGCGCTGGCCGTCGAACCGAAGCTGCTCATTCTGGACGAGTCCTTTGCCGGTCTGGATCTTTCCGTTCAGGCCCAGGTCACCAGCCTGCTGCTGGACCTGCAGGAACGGCGCGGCCTGACGTACATCCTGATCTCTCACGACCTGGCACTGGTCTGGCGCCTGGCCGGGGAAATCGCCGTCATGGACCACGGCAGCATTGTGGAACATGCCGGCGTCGCCGACCTGCTCGCCAGGCCGCAACACCCGCTCACCAGAGAGTTGTTGGATGCGGCCCGGGCGCTCAGCCTGGAGGGAGCGCCCGCATGAGATACATTGGCCGCAGATTGCTGCACGGCTTATTGCTGCTGGTGGGGGTCTCAGTGCTGTCCTTTGTCTTCGCGGAGCTGGCGCCGGGCGATTACTTTTCGGAGCTTCGCGCCGACCCCCGGGTATCGGCGGAAGCAGTCGCGGCTCTGCGCACCCAGTACGGTCTCGACCGGCCCTTGCCGGTGCGGTATGCCGCCTGGGTGGCTTCCGTGCTCCGAGGCGATTTCGGCTACTCCCTGGCGTACAACAGCCCGGTCGGACCGTTGCTGTGGGGAAGGGTTCGCGCCACTCTTCTGTTGACCGGAACCGCTACCTTCCTGGCCTGGCTGCTGGCCCTTCCGCTGGGCATTTGGAACGCCACCGCGCGTGGGACGTGGTTCGACAGCGTTTCGAAAGTGGTCCTGTCTTTTTTGCTGGCCATCCCCGACCTGCTGTGGGCCATCGTCTTTCTGATGCTGGCGGTCGAAACCGGCTGGTTTCCGGCGGGCGGCATGGTGTCGCCCGGGCCGGAGCGGGTCGAAGATGTGGCTTGGCACCTGGTGCTTCCGGTGGCCGTGCTGGTGCTGGGCATGTTGCCGACGCTGGTCCGCCACGTCCGCGCGAGCATGGCGGAAGCGATCGATTCGCCGTTCGCGTTGAGCGCTCGGGCGCAGGGCATTCCGCGGCAGCGCCTGCTGTTCCGGCACCTGTTACCGGCCGCGGCGAACCCGCTCATCTCGCTCTTTGGCTTCTCCCTCGGAACTCTGCTGAGCGCCTCGCTGCTGGTTGAGGTGGTCATGGGCTGGCCCGGATTGGGGCCGCTGTTCCTCGAGGCCATCATGGCCCGGGACTTTGCGCTGGTGCTGGCGGTGGTGATGCTATCGGCGTCGTTGCTGGTGGTGGGGAACCTGCTGGCCGACATTCTGCTGTATCGCATGGATCCTCGGATTCGGATGCAATGACCAGACGAACAAAGATCGCGGCGGCACTTGTCTTTCTCGGAATTCTCCACGGCCTCGCGATCTTCGCCGGTTTTCTGGCGCCCTATCCGTACGCCGAACAGCACCGCGAGTTCCCCTACGCTCCGCCCACCCGCATTGACTTGTCGCGTCTTCAGTTCCTGGTCCACGGGCGCCTTTTTGGCGTGCGCGAGCCGGGCGTCGTCTTCCTGCTCGGCTCCGATGCTTACGGCAGGGACGTGTTCTCGCGCCTGCTATACGGCGGGCGGGTGTCGTTGCTCACCGGGTTGCTGGCGGCGTTCCTGTCTCTCGGCCTGGGCCTGGCGCTGGGGACGGCGGCGGGCTTTTACGGCGGATGGCTCGATCGCCTGCTCATGCGCGGCGGCGAGCTGGTGATGGCCCTGCCGTGGCTCTATTTGCTGCTCGGCGTGCGGGCATTTCTGCCGCTCCATATCACCACCGTTCAGGCGTTTTTCCTGCTCATAGCGATCATCGGCGGAGTCGGATGGGTGCGGCCCGCGCGCCTGATCCGCGGCGTGGTGCTCAGCGCCAGGGAGCGCGGCTTCGTCCTGGCCGCGCGCGGCTTCGGTGCTTCCGATGCTTATCTGATCCGGCGCCACATCCTGCCGCTGACCCTGGGCGTGGTGCTCACGCAGGCGACGGTATTGATCCCGCAGTACATTCTGGCGGAGGTCGCACTCTCGTTCCTGGGCTTGGGAGTAAGCGAACCGGTGCCGAGCTGGGGCAACATGCTGGCCGAAGCCCAGCAGTATCACGCCCTGGTGGCACATGGGTGGATGCTGGCGCCCGGATTGGCCATCATCCCGGTATTGCTCGGTTACCTTCTGCTAGCCGACACCTTGCTCGAAAAAGGGGTCAGACGCATTTTCCGCGGCGGAAAATGCGTCTGACCCCTTTTTCCTATCACCCCGGCGGGCCGAGCACGATGAGTGGCACCACCGCGCCCACCACCGCTCCGGCGATCAGCGCCCAATTGCCCGCCCCCAGGAAGGAGACCAGCAGGCCGGCCAGCGAGCCGATGCCCGCTCCGACTATGGCGATCATGAGGCGCTTCGACACCATACTATTCTTGCACCCTGCGGGATAATCAAGCCATGAAGGCCTGTATACTCGTGTCGCCTGCGCCCGTCGAATCGAATCCGCTGCGCATCGTGGAACTGCCCAAGCCGAAGCCTGCCGCCGGCCAGGTGCTGGTGCGGGTGCATGCGTGTGGGGTGTGCCGCACCGACCTCCACGTGGTCGAGGGCGAACTGCCTCCGAGGAAATCGCCCATCGTGCCCGGCCACCAGGTGGTGGGCATGGTGGAAGTGAACGGCGCCCACGCGTCGCGCTTCCAACCGGGCGCGCGCGTGGGCATCCCCTGGCTGCACCAGACTTGTGGCGTGTGCGAATACTGCCGGTCGGCGCGTGAGAACCTCTGCGAGCGCGCCGTGTTCACCGGCTGGATGGTGGATGGCGGCTACGCCGAGTACGTGGTGGCCCCCGAGGATTTCGTGTACGCGCTGCCGGAGGGGTCGAGCGACCTGCATGTGGCGCCGCTGCTGTGCGCCGGAATCATCGGCTTCCGCACCTTGCGGCTTTCCGGCGTCGAGCCGGGGGGACGCCTTGCCATGTACGGCTTCGGCGCCGCCGCGCACGTCGCCATTCAGGTGGCGCGCTACTGGAACATCGGCGTCTACGCCATGTCACGCAACCCGCGCCATCGGAAGCTGGCGCTCGACCTGGGCGCGGTGTGGGCCGGCGGATCGGATGACGCGCCGCCCGACAAAGTCGACGCCGCCCTGATCTTCGCGCCCGCCGGCGAGTTGGTAATCGCGGCGCTGCGGGCGCTCAAACGCGGAGGGACCGTGGCCATCGGCGGGATTCACATGAGCCCGATTCCGCAGCTCGACTACGACCTGCTCTACCACGAGCGCGCGATCCGCAGCGTGGCCAACAACACNNGCCATCCGCGGCGCCGCCGTGCTGCGGGTCTGACGTACACTGGTTATTCCTCCTATGAAACTCCACAGCTATACCATCACCCAGGGGCGCGACCGCGCGCCTGCTCGCGCCATGCTGAAAGGCATCGGCTTCACCGACGAAGATCTCGCCAAGCCCATCATCGGCGTGGCCAATACCTGGATCGAGACCATGCCCTGCAATTACAACCTGCGGGAGCTGGCCGTCAAGGTGAAGGAGGGCATACGCGCGGCCGGCGGCACTCCCATGGAGTTCAATACCATCGCCATCAGCGACGGCGTGACCATGGGCACCGAGGGCATGAAGGCCTCGCTCGTCAGCCGCGAGGTGATCGCCGATTCTATCGAGCTGCTGGTCCGCGGCCACATGTTCGACGGCGTGGTGGCTCTCGTCGCTTGCGACAAGACTATCCCCGGCGCGGCCATGGCATTGCTGCGCACCAACGTCCCCGGCCTGGTGCTCTACGGCGGCTCCATCCTGCCGGGCAAGTACAAGGGCCGCGACATCAGCATCGGCGACGTTTTCGAGGCGGTGGGCGCCAACGCGGCGGGCCGCATCACGGACGCCGAACTGCTCGATATCGAAGACCATGCCTGCCCCGGCGCGGGCGCCTGCGGAGGCCAGTTCACCGCCAACACCATGGCCACCGTGATGGAGCTGATCGGACTTTGCCCGATGGGCATGGCCGCGGTGCCGCAGGTGGATCAGCGCAAGGAGGACGTGTGCTACCGCTGCGGCCAGATCATCATGGATGCCGTCCGCAACGATCTGCGCCCGCGCGACATCTGCACGCGCCAGGCGTTCGACAACGCCATCGCCAGCGTGGCGGCCACGGGAGGCTCGACCAACGCCGTGCTGCACCTGCTGGCCATGGCGCGCGAAGCCGAGGTGCCGCTTTCCATCGACGATTTCGAGGCCGTCTGCGCGCGTACCCCGATCTTCGTCGACCTCAAGCCCGCGGGGCGTTTCATGGCTGTGGACGTGGATAAAGCCGGCGGCATCGGAGTGATCGCGCAGCGCCTGGTGGAGGGCAAGCTCGCCGATGGCTCGGCTGTCACGGTGACGGGCCGCACGTTGGCCGAAGAAGCCGCCGATGCCCGTGAAACTCCCGGCCAGGAGGTGATACGGCCCCTCGACCAAGCCCTCAAGCCGCGCGGCGGAATCGCCATCCTGCGCGGAAGCCTGGCCCCCGAAGGCTGCGTCATCAAGCTGGCCGGCCACGAGAAGAAAGTCCACCAAGGCCCGGCGCGCGTTTTCGATCGCGAGGAAGATTCCATGGAAGCCGTCACGCACGGCAAGATCAAACCCAACGACGTGGTGATCATCCGCAATGAAGGTCCGCGCGGCGGCCCCGGCATGCGCGAGATGCTGGGCGTGACTGGGGCGATTGTGGGAGCCGGCCTTTCCGATAGCGTGGCGCTGGTGACCGACGGCCGTTTCAGCGGCGCCACCCACGGCTTCATGATCGCCCACGTTTCCCCCGAGGCCTTCAACGGCGGCCCCATCGCCGTGGTGAAGGAAGGCGATTCGATCACAGTGGATGCCGACAAGGGCGTGATCGATATCGACATCCCCGCCGCGGAGCTGGCCCAACGCCTGGCCGCTTGGAAGCCCCGCGCCCCGCGCTACAAGACCGGCGTCTTCGCCAAGTATTGCGCGCTGGTCTCTTCGGCCTCCGAAGGCGCCATCACGCGCCCTTCACAGAATTAACATGCAATCGCCGTAGGAATAGAAGCGGTAGCGCATCGCGACCGCATGGCCGTAGGCCGCCAGGGCCAGGTCCGTCCCGGCGAACGCGCAGACCAGCAGTAGCAGGCTCGTCCGCGGCAGGTGGAAATTGGTCAGCAGCGCTCCCACCCGGCGAAACTGAAACCCCGGATAAATAAAGATATCCGTCTCCCCGCTCATCCGCCCCTCGGGCCACGCGCTCTCGATGGTCCGCACGCTGGTGGTCCCCACCGCCA
>PLMF01000182.1 GCA_003142355.1 Bryobacterales bacterium | reverse complement strand
TCTTGAAGGCCTTCCACCGGATCTAAAACCCGGTGAAAACCCGGTGACAAACCCCGGTGACAGACGGAACGTTTCCCGGTTTCTGGCGCGGGAAAACCGGGAAACGTTCCGTCTGTCACCGGGTTTATACTTCGATGTCCCAGCCGAAACCGGGGCGCTCGGAGGGGCGCATGTAGATTCCTTCGGGGCCGCGCGTGACCTGGTTGTCCTCCTCGAGGCGGCGGTAGACCTCCGGCGGGCCGCCCGGGGCCGGCATGAACATCTCCGACCAGGGAGCGTTGACCGTGGCCATGGTGAAGTGCACGCAATCCTCGACGCCGCCGGCGTGCGGGATGACAGGGATGTCGTAAGCCGAGGCCAGCGCGGCGATGCGCCGCAGCTCGGTCAGGCCGCCGCACCAGTGAATGTCCGGCTGCCAGATGGCGGCTGCATTGTGCTCCAGCAAGTGCCGGAAGCCGTAGCGGAAATAGACGTGCTCGCCGGTCGCAATGCGCGTGGATTTGATGGCCTCGCGCAGGCGGCCGAAGCCTTCGAAGTCGTGCGGCGGCAGGCATTCCTCCATCCAATAGACGCGGTAGGGCGCCACCATCTCGGCGAACTCGATGGTGTATTGCTCGTTGAAGGCCATCCAGCAGTCGAGCATGATCTCGCCATCGGGGCCGAGCAAATCGCGCGTATGCTTGACCAAGTCGGTGTTCTTGCGCATGCCTTCCCGGCCGTCGGCGGGGCCGTAGGGCACGGCCAGCTTCAGCCGATGGTAGCCGAACTGGATGTGCTGCTCGATGTCGTTGCCGGTGCAGTAAGTGGGAATGCGCGACTTGGTTTCGCCTCCCAGCAGTTTGTAGACGGGCATGGCCAAGGCGTTGCCCACCAGGTCCCAGAGCGCCAGATCGACGCCGCTGATGGCGTTGGGGACCACGCCCCCCTGCCCGTAGTACATGCTGGAGCGGAACAGGATGTCCCAGATGCGCTCGATGTTGAAGGGGTCTTCGCCGACCAGCAGCTTGGCGAAATGGCCCATTACCACCTGGCCGCCGGCGATGCCGCCGCTGCCGTAGCCTTTCACTCCCTTGTCGGTGGAGATCTCGACGGTGAAGCCTTCGAGCTTTCCGGGGTCCGGCATGAACAGCGACCGCGTCGGCTTGTACTCCGGGTAGATGGACATGGGGTTGGCCACTTCCACCCCGCCGGTGGACCAGGAGCCCGGCGCCGGCTGGTACGAGGGAAGCGGCCGCTTGGGCCGGGTACGAACCAAGCGCACGCTGTCAATCTTCAACTTGCTCTTTTCGCTTTGGAACGGAAGGGGCGCAGCACTGGCCAGAGCGCCCATGCCGCCGAGCGCTAGAAAACTCCGTCGTCGCATCATAGTTCCCAGATTACAACGCAACTTGTTCTAAAACAAGACTAAATAAAACTTGACACTGGTATGCTCATATTATATTATTGTAGTTGGATGAGGTCGTCATGCGGCCTCTAAACTAAACTTCATGAGGAGTTTCAACACCATGTCTCTCAGCCACTACGACCCGTTGGCCAATCTGCGCCTGTTCGAAGACGCCTTCTCCCGGATGCTCACCGAACCCCAAACCAACCGCCCCTGGGCGCCGGCGGTCGATATTTACGAAACCGAAAACGAACTGGTCCTGAAAGCCGATTTGCCGGATGTCGACCTGAAGGACATCGACGTGCGCGTGGAGAACCAGACGCTTACCATCGCCGGCGAGCGCAAGTTCGAGCAGCAGGAGTCCGGCAAGGGCTACCACCGCATCGAGCGGAACTACGGCACCTTTGTCCGCAGCTTCTCGGTGCCCAACACCTTCGACACCGAACACATCGCCGCCGACTTCAAGAACGGCGTGCTGAGCGTGACTCTGCCCAAGAAGGAAGCCGCCAAGCCGCGGCAGGTCAAAGTCGAAGTCAAAGCCTGATTCATCGAAATTGGTGGGGCCGGGATGCCGTCAAGGCCGCCCGGCCCTATATTTGTTTATAGGGGGCCACAATGTTTCGCTTGGACAAACTCACGCAGAAAGCCCAGGAGGCCGTGCAGCAGGCGCAAGCGATCGCCGAACAGAACCAAAGCCAGGTGATCTTCCCGCTGCACCTGCTCATCGCCCTGGCGGAAGAAAAAGAAGGAATCGTGCGGCCGGTGCTGGCCAAGTGCAATGTGCAGCCGGATGCCATTGTCGCGGAAGGCCGGCGACTCGCCGGCAACCTGCCTAAGACCGCCGGTATGCAGCCCGGAACGTACGTCTCACAGCCGCTGAACGAGGTCCTGGAGCGCGCCTTCGACGAAGCCGGCCGTTTCAAGGACGAGTTTGTGTCCACCGAGCACCTGCTTCTCTCCATCGCCCAACAGCGCGGCGACCCCGCGGCTCAATTGCTGGACCGCGCCGGCGCCACCCATGACGCCATCCTCAAAGCCCTGGTTTCGGTGCGCGGCAGCCAGCGCGTCACCGACCAGAATCCCGAATCCAAGTACCAGGCCCTGGAACGTTACGCGCACGACCTGACGGAATCCGCCCGCCAGGGCAAGCTCGACCCGGTAATTGGCCGCGAGGACGAGATCCGCCGCGTCATGCAGGTGCTCGGCCGCCGCACCAAGAACAATCCGGTGCTGAT
>PLMF01000434.1 GCA_003142355.1 Bryobacterales bacterium | reverse complement strand
TTTCTCGGGTACCAGCGCGCGGATGGACGCGTGGGGACACGCAATTACATCGCGGTGGTGGCGGCCAGCAACTGCGCGGCGCACACCGCCGAAATCATCGCCCGCGGCTATGAGGGGCAAACGCTGCCACCCAACGTGGATGGCGTGGTGGCCTTTCCGCACGGCGACGGTTGCGGCCACGCCTTCGGCGACGACGTCGACCAGCTCCGGCGCACGGTCGCCGGGGTGCTGGCCCACCCCAACGTGTCGGCCGGCATCATCCTCGGGCTGGGCTGTGAGGTGAACCAGATCGACCACTACCTCTCTGGCGAGGCCGCGAGGTCCGCGCCGCTGGTTGGCCTGACGCTGCTATCGAGCGGCGGCACGCGCGGCGCCGTGGAAGCCGCGCGCCGGGAGATTGCGAGGCAACTGGACCGGGCGGCGGCGGAACAGCGCACCGAAACGCCGGCTTCGAAGATCGTGCTGGGACTGAACTGCGGCGGGTCGGATTCCTTCTCCGGCATCACCGCCAATCCGGCGCTGGGCTGCTGCTCGGACCTGCTGGCGGAGATAGGCGCCACCGCGGTGCTCGCCGAGACGCCCGAGATCTTCGGCGCCGAGCACTTGCTCGTCCGGCGGGCTCGCAATAAACAAGTGGCTGAAAAATTATTGAGTTACATCCAACAATACAAGGAATACTTGAATCGGTTCGGGTGCAGCTTCGACGACAACCCGTCGCCCGGCAACAAGGAGGGTGGGCTGAGCAACATCCTCGAGAAATCGCTAGGCGCGGTGGCCAAAGGCGGCACCTCGCCGCTGATCGATGTCTACGACTTTGCGGAACGCATCGCCTCCCCGGGTTTCGTGTTCATGAATACGCCCGGCTACGACCCGGTGTCCCTCACTGGCCTGGCGGCGGGCGGCTGTACCCTGCTGGCGTTCACCACCGGCCGCGGCAGCGCCATCGGGTTCCCCAGCGTCCCGGTGATCAAGATCTCGAGCAACAGCCCTATGTACCGGCGCATGAGGGACAACATGGATATCAACGCTGGAGTGATCGCCGATGGCGAAAAGACCGTGGCGCAGGTGGGCCGCGAGATCTTCGATTTTGGGTTGGAGGTGGCTTCCGGCCGGCGGACCTGCGCCGAGCGGCTGGGACACCGGGAATTTGTGCCGTGGCGGATCGGCCCGGTCATGTAGCAGATACAATAGGTGATACATGTTGCGATCGTTTTTCCTTACTCTGGCGGCGGCCCTCTTGCTGGCGGCGCCTGTTTCGGCCCAAAAACAGAAGAAGTCGGCCCTCGACAAGGCCGTGCTGGAAGCCTATGTCCGCCATCTGTACGTGTTGAAGTCGGAGATCAAGGTGCAGGTAGCCGATCCGAAGCCTTCGCAAGTGGAAGGTTTCGTTGAGGTGGTAGTGCATGCCTCACTGGGGGATGCCTCCCAGGATTTCCCGTTCCTGGTCTCGAAGGACGGGTCGAAGATTTTGCAGGCCGTCGTCTACGACACCAATTCCAATCCTTTCAAGTCCGATCTGGATAAGCTGAGGACCGAATTGCAGCCGAGCCTTGGGACGCCGGGCGCGCCCGTGGTGCTGGTGGCGTTCAGCAATTTCGAGTGTCCCTACTGCAAGAACGAGGCCGCCATGCTGCGGCAGAACCTGCTCGCCACGTATCCCACGCAGGTGCGGCTCTATGCCAAGGACTTCCCGCTGCCGGCCATCCATCTCTGGGACAAGGCCGCTGCCATCGCCGGCCGTTGCGTGTTCCGGCAGGACACCAGCGCGTACTGGAGCTACTCCGACTGGATATTCGCTCACCAAGCCGACATCACCGCCGCGAATCTGAAGGACACCGTGATGAAGTGGGCCAAGGAACAGAAAGACATCGATGTTTTGAAGCTTGGCCAGTGCATGGACACCAAGGCTACGGAAGCCGAGGTGGACCAGAACGCCGCCGAGGGCCGCGCGCTGGAAATCACTGGGACTCCCACCTTGTTCGTGAACGGGCGCCGCATCCCTCAGTCCATCGACTGGACCAACCTGCGCGCCATCATCGATTACGAAATCGAGTATCAGAAGACGGCCAAGAACGCGGGCGAGGATTGCGGCTGCGATTTGAAGCTGGATGCGCCGGGAACGCCACAGAAGACGCTGCCGTTTAAGAAATAAAACGGGCAAGCTAAAGCATGCCCCACCCTGTAGTAGTGAAGTGGCGTACTATGATGTTCATGAGACATTGCCACTGGATGGCTGGCGTCGCGCTCGGCGCCCTGACATTCGCCTGCCTGGCGCAGGCCCCATCGAAGAAAGGAACATCCGACGTGAAGAAACAGGCTTACGGGAAGCTGCCG
The DNA here is from genome assembly GCA_003142355.1 of Bryobacterales bacterium. The sequence continues at coordinate 728 of PLMF01000434.1, read as the reverse complement.
GACGGCGCCCCGATCGAACTCTACACGCTTTCCAATCCCAGCGGGATGGAAGCGGGCATCATGACCTATGGCGGAACGGTGGTGTCGCTGACGGCTCCGGACCGCAACGGCAAGTTCGCGGACGTGGTGCTGGGAGCGGACAGCCTGGAGGGTTACCTCAAACAGACCAACTTCTTCGGCGCCATCATCGGGCGCTACGGCAACCGCATCGGCCACGCCACCTTCAAGCTCGACGGCAAAGCCTACAACCTGCCGAAAAACGATGGCGACAACACCTTGCACGGCGGCCCGCAGGGATTCGACAAACGCGTGTGGAAGGCCACCCCGGCGGCCACCGCTGAAGGACAGGGCCTCGAGCTGACCTACGTGAGCAAGGACGGCGAAGAGGGTTTCCCGGGGAACCTCTCGGTAAAAGTGGTCTACACCCTGACCGCCCGCAACGAGCTGAAGATCGACTACACCGCTACCGCCGATCGGGACACCGTGGTGAACCTGACCAACCACTCGTACTTCAACCTGGCCGGGCAAGGCGAGGGCGACGTTCTCGGCCACCAGGTTCAGATCGACGCCGCCCGCTTCACGCCGGTGGATGCCGGTCTGATCCCGCTCGGAGAGCTTCGCGCGGTGAAGGGCACGCCTTTCGATTTCACCACCGCGACCGCGATTGGCGCGCGCATCGGCCAGAGCGACCAGCAGTTGAAGCTGGGCAACGGCTACGACCACAACTG
>PLMF01000325.1 GCA_003142355.1 Bryobacterales bacterium | reverse complement strand
ATGGAAGGCCCCACGCCCGTCTCGGCCCTGATCCACGCGGCCACCATGGTGACCGCGGGCGTGTACATGGTGGCGCGCTCGGCGGCCCTGTACCAGTTGACACCGGCCACCTCGACGGTGGTGGCGGTGGTGGGCGCGGTCACGGCCATCCTGGCCGCGAGCATCGCGCTGGTGCAGAACGATATCAAGCGCGTGCTGGCGTACTCCACGGTCAGCCAGCTCGGCTACATGTTCCTGGCGCTGGGCGTGGGCGCCTATTGGGTGGCCATCTTCCACCTGTTCACCCACGCGTTCTTCAAGGCCCTGCTCTTCCTCTGCTCCGGCTCCGTGATCCACGCCATGGGCGGCGAGCAGGACATGCGCCGCATGGGGGCCCTGAAGGACAAGATCCCCACCACGCACTGGACCATGTGGGTTGGGTCGGTGGCCATCGCCGGCATTCCGGGTCTGGCGGGCTTCTTCTCGAAAGACGAGATTCTGTGGCAGGCGTACAGCTCGCCCGGAGGCTCGAAGCTGCTGTGGTTCGTGGGTCTGGCCACCGCCGGTTTGACGGCGTTCTATATGTGGCGGCTCATGAATATGACGTTCTACGGCAAGTCGCACGTGGCGCCGGAAGTGGCGAAACACGTACACGAATCGCCCGCCACTATGACCGTGCCGCTCACCCTGCTGGCGGCCGGCAGCGTGCTGGCCGGCTGGCTGGGAACGCCCAAGTTGTGGAACCTGCCCGAGGGCTTCCGCGCGTTTGAACGGTGGCTCCAACCAGCGGTCGCTTCGGCCGCGGTGGAAGCGGCCCAGGAAGGCGCGCACAACGCGCCGTTGGAGTGGATGCTCATGGGTCTCTCGGTGGCGGTGGCCATTATCGGCATAGCCATCGCCCGATACTTCTATGTCAACAGACCCTCCATCCCCGATTCCATCGAACGGTCATCGAAGCCGCTGTATACCGTGCTCTACAACAAATGGTACGTGGACGAAATCTACGATTTTCTGTTCGTAAACGGCCTTGGCAAGGGCGGCGGCCGTGTGTGCGGCGCGTTCGACCGCAACGTGGTGGATGGCGGGGTGAACGGCGCGGGCTGGCTGACGCGTTTTACGTCGCGCGTTTCCATCTGGTGGGACACCTGGATCATCGACGGCTCCGTGCGCTTCGGCTCTTTCTTCGTGAAGATGCTTTCCTACCCGGTGTGCATCCTCGAAACCGGGCGCGTGCAGGCGTACGCATTCTTCGTGGTGGTGGGGGCGTTGGCGTTCCTGGGGTATTACATAGCGCGGTAGCGATATGGACCAGCACTTACTGAGCATCGTCTTATTCACGCCCCTGGCTGGCCTGGCGGTCCTGCTCTTCATTCCTTCCGAGAGCAAGCGCCTGATGCGGGTCTGGGCCAACCTGGCGGCATTCGCCGGGTTCCTGGTTTCTCTGCCGCTGGTCTCGCGCTTCCGCGCGGATGTCTCCGGCTTCCAGTTCGAGGAGCGCGCAAGCTGGATCCCCACGCTGGGCGTGAACTACCACATTGGCATCGACGGCATCAGCCTGCTGCTGCTGATGCTCACCACGCTGGTGGGCTTCCTCGCGATTCTCTCCTCTTGGAACGCGGCTCAGGACCGCGTCAAGGGATACTACGCCATGTTCCTGCTGTTGCAGACGGGCATGATCGGGGTGTTTATTTCCCTCGATTTCTTCCTGTTCTACGTCTTCTGGGAACTGGTGCTGGTGCCCATGTATTTCATCATCGGAATCTGGGGCGGCCCGCGAAAGCTGTACGCGGCCATCAAGTTCTTCCTCTATACGCTGGCCGGTTCGGTGCTGATGCTGCTGGGCATCCTGACGCTCTACTTCCAGCACTTCCGCCAGTTCGGCACTTACACGTTCGAGATCGCCGATCTGATGAAGCTCAACCTGCCGCTCGGCTTGGAGCAGTGGGTTTTCTGGGCCTTCTTCCTGGGCTTCGCCATCAAGGTGCCCATGTTCCCGTTCCACACCTGGCTGCCCGACGCGCACGTGGAGGCGCCCACCGCCGGCTCCGTCATCCTGGCCAGCGTGCTGCTGAAGATGGGGACTTACGGGTTCCTGCGATTCTCGCTCCCGCTGCTGCCCAAGGCCTCGATGGACCAGACCATCGTTCAGATTCTGGCGGTTCTCTCGATCGTCGGGATCGTTTACGGCGCGCTGGTGAGCCTCATGCAACAGGATTGGAAGAAGCTGGTGGCGTACTCCTCGGTGAGCCACCTGGGCTTCTGCACGCTGGGAATCTTCTCGATGAACCCCAACGGGATCGCCGGCAGCGTGATGCAGCAACTGAATCACGGCATCTCGACGGGCATGCTCTTCTTGGTGATCGGCGTCGTTTACGAGCGCCGGCACACGCGCGAGATCTCCGAATACGGCGGCCTGGCGCACGTGATGCCGAAGTTCGCCGTCATCTTCGCCATCGCCATGCTGAGTTCCGCGGGCCTGCCGCTGCTGAACGGGTTTATCGGCGAGTTCACCATTCTGCAAGGCGCGTTCGAAGCCAGCCGCGTATGGGCGGCGTTCGCCGTGACGGGCGTGATCCTGGGCGCGGCCTATCTGCTATGGCTCTACCAGCGGACCATGCTGGGCCAGGTGACCAACGGAAAGAACCTGGGGCTCCCCGATGTGAGCTTCCGCGAGATCGCGGTCTTCGCGCCGCTGATCGTGTGGGCTTTCTGGATCGGCATCTATCCCAAGCCATACTTCGACATACTACGCAAGCCCGTGACGGAGATTGTGGAACGCGTGAGGCCGGGCTACTTCGGGGCACGCGCCGCTTTTGCGGGTCGGGGCCAGGCGGTGGCAGTTGTGCAGGTCAGGAGCGCCCCATGAGCCAGTTCTACACAGCCGCCGACCACTTCACCATCATCCCGGCAGTGATGCTGGCGCTGTTCGGCTGCGCCATTCTGCTGTTCGACTTCCTTATTTTTCCCGATCCGCGCCAGCGCAAGTGGCTGGTAATTTTCGTGGTGCTGGCGGAAGGCTTCACCGGCTTCGGGCTGTATCGCCAGTACGCGTATCTGACGGCCAACGGCCTGACGGAACTCACCGGTTTCCAAGGCTCGGTAACGGTGGACGGCTTCGGCATCTTCTTCAATTGGATTTTCGTGGTGGCCGCCCTGATCGTGGCCATGGTGTCGTACAAGTACCTGGAAATCGCGGGCGAGCACCACGGCGAATACTACGCGTTGATGCTGTTCGCGCAGTGCGGCATGTTCTTCCTGGCGACCGGCACGGACCTCATCACGCTGTTCATTGGCCTCGAGCTGATGGCGCTCTCCTTCTACGTCATGGTGGGCTTCCTGCGCAGCGACAAGCGCTCCAACGAGGCCGCCATGAAATACCTGCTGCTAGGCGCGTTTTCCAGCGGGTTCCTGGTTTACGGTTTTTCGCTGATGTACGGCATGGCCGGCTCCACCAAACTGGCGGATGTCGCGGCGGCCATGGCGGCGCGGTCGCCGTGGGACCCGGTGGTGGTGCTGGCGATCGTCACCACCTCGGTGGGGCTGCTGTTCAAGATTTCGGCCGTGCCCTTCCACATGTGGGCTCCGGACGCTTATGAGGGCGCGCCCACCACCGTGACGGCGTATCTTTCGGTGGCGTCGACGGCGGCTTCGATGGCCTTCCTGCTGCGCATTTTCCTCGGCCCGCTGGCTTCCTCGCGCGAAGCCTGGGAGCCGCTGCTGGCGGCGGTGGCGGTGGCCACCCTGACGCTGGGGAACCTGGCCGCCATCAACCAGACCAATATCAAGCGGCTGCTGGCCTACAGTTCCATCTCGCACGCCGGTTACATGCTGCTGGGCCTGGTGGCGGGCAACGACACCGGCATCAACGGCATCGCGGTTTACATCATGGTGTACACCTTCATGAACCTGGGGGCGTTCCTGGTGGTGGTGTCGCTGCGCCGCCAGAACATAATCGGAGAAGATCTCGACGATATCTCGGGCCTGATGCGCAAGAGCCCCGGCCACGCCATCCTCATGCTCATCTTTCTGCTCTCGCTGGCGGGCATTCCGCCGACGGCCGGGTTCCTGGGCAAGTATTACATCTTCCTGGCGCTGATTCAGACCAGGCATTACACGCTGGCGGTGGTGGCTACCCTGTACGTGGCGGTGGCGATTTATTACTACTTCAAGATTGTGCGCAGCATGTTCGTCGGCGAGGTGACGGAAAAGGCCCCGCTGGCGACGAGCTTCGGGCTGCGGCTGGCGCTGGNNGGCTGGCGCAGACTTCGCTGTTGCGGTAAGGACGATATGCAGACGGCTATGTTAAATCCGTGGATCGCGGCGGTGGTGGCGCTGGTCATCATAGCGACCGTCACGCTGGTGGCCGGGTACCTTTCGCTGGTGGAGCGCAAGGTCCTGGCCGATTTCCAGGTGCGCCTGGGACCCATGCGCGTGGGGCCGCACGGGCTGCTGCAACCCATCGCCGACGCTTTCAAGCTGCTGCTCAAGGAAGATATCATCCCGACCAACGCCGACCAAGCCATCTTCTGGTTCGCGCCGTGCGTTTCCACCATCACCGCGCTCACGGCTTTCGCGGTTCTGCCGTTTGCCAGGAACATTTTCGTGGCCGACGTGAACGTGGGGCTGCTGGTGATTTCGGCCACGTCCGCGGTGGGGATTCTGGGAATCATCCTCGGCGGCTGGTCTTCCAACAGCCATTACCCGCTGATGGGTGCGTTGCGCGCCGCGGCGCAACTGGTGAGCTACGAAGTGGCGCTGGCGTTCGCGCTGGTTTCCGGCGTGATGGCGGCGGGCACGCTCAGCCTGCAAGGCATCGTCAAGGCGCAACTGGACCGCGGCGTGTGGTTCGTCTTCGACAACTACTTCTTCATGATTGTTCCGTTCGCGGTGTACCTGATCGCGGCCACGGCGGAAACCAACCGCACGCCGTTCGACCTGCCGGAAGCCGAATCGGAGCTGGTGGACGGCTTCCACACCGAGTACAGCGGTTTCCGCTTTGCGCTCTACTTCCTGGCCGAGTACGCCAACGTCTTCGTGGTGTCCTCGGTGGCCGTGACGCTCTTCTGGGGAGGCTGGCTGCGGCCCTTCCCCAGCGTGGGCTGGCTGGATGTGCCGCTCAACGTGGCGTTTCCGGTGGTGCTGTTCGTCGGCTCCGGCGGCCTGACGCTGCTGCTGGTGAAGCCTCTGAAAGAGCGCATTCAGCAGGTGGTGCTGGTTCTGGTTGCCCTGACGCTGGCGCTGATCGGCGCGGTTTTCGTGATTCCGGTGGTGAACCAGGCGGTGATCGGCCTCTTCTGGTTTCTGTTCAAGGTCTCGACCATCATCTACGTCTTGATCTGGTTCCGCGGCACGTTCCCGCGTTTCCGCTACGACCAGCTCATGAATATCGGGTGGAAGATCGCCATCCCGGTGGGCATGGCGGCGGTGCTCATCAACGCCGTGCTGGGGATGACGCGGCACGCATAAGAACCGCTCTCTAACGTTCGCGGCTCCGAGCGAGGCATACGGCTGCACACCGAGCCGCGAACGTTAGAGAGCGGTTCTTGTGGCCCTTCGCTACCTCAGCGGGTTTCGCCAATCCAGCCCCGCGAAACGGGCAAAATCGGCATCGCACGAGCAAAGTTCCGCGTTCTGCTCGATGGCGAGCGCGGCGAGATGGGCATCGGAGGTGAGATTGCCGCCTGTTCCAAGCGATGTGAGCAGGCCGCGCAGAATCGCCAGGTGCCTTGGACCTGGGTTCACCACCGTGGCCGAAGGTTGATCCAACCAGTCGGCCACCAGGTCGAAAGCACGCTCGGGGGACAGGGCATTGCGAAAAAGGCCCGGTCGGGTGGTCAGCCGCACGAACGCCAGAATCACGTTCCACGAGAACGCCACGGTCTCGCGCCCGGAGAGGGTTGTCTCCAGCCAGGCTTTGGCCTTGGCATGTAGCGGGGCGTCCTTGTTCACCGCGTAGAGCAGCAGATTGGCGTCGAGCAGTTTCATTTACGCAGCGTCAGCCTGCGGCTCAACTCTTCGTCTTCGATGGCTTCGGAGGCGGCCAGGGCCTTGTCCCAGCGGAAATGCTGCTCGGCGCCGAGCGAGTAGGTCTTTTGCACGAAACGGCGCTTCCGGTGGGAGCTTTCTCGCATCAGTCCCGCCCGGATCGCATCGTTGAGGGCCTGTTTGAAGGTGACCTCGCGCTCCCGCATGGCGGTCTGAAGCACGCGCTCCACATCCGGATCCAGAGTGACCGTGGTTCGCATATACAGGCATCATAGCATCACCGCGGGTGCTGTCATGATGCAGGGCGGTCCGGAGCTTGCTCCCACGCTATACTGGGTGTCGATTATGAGACGCCCACTCGCCTTCTTCTGCATCCTCCTGCTGGCGGCCGCCACCCTCTCGGCCCAGGCGATTCAGTATTCGGAAACTCGCAAGGTCTGGCTGCTGACCACGCGCCAGAGCTCCTACGCCATGGGAATTGGCGCGGATGGCTCCCTGCGGCATCTGTATTGGGGTGCGCCGCTGTGGCGTATGGACGATCTGGCTGCGCCGCCCGAGCGCCATGACATCTCCTCCTTCGATCCCCACCAGATGATCGAGAACGAAGAGTTCCCCGGTTGGGGCGGCCCTCGCTACTANNTCACGCTGCGCGACATCCGCGACGCCATCGAAGTGACGCTCCATTACCGCGTGTATCCGGAACAGGGCATCCTGCGGCGCCATGCCACCATCCGCAACGGGACGGCGCGGCCCCTCGCGATCGAGAGCGCGCAATCGGCAACCTGGAACCTGCCGCCGGGAGACGGATACCAGCTCAGTTATCTCACCGGCCGGTGGGCCGCCGAAACGCAGCTCAACCGCGAGCCGGTTCACGAGGGGATGAAGGTGCTGGAGAGCCGCTCGGGACACACCGGCCACAATATCAACCCGTGGTTCGCCATCGACGCCGGCGACGCCACGGAGGAGAACGGGCGGGTGTGGTTCGGCGCGCTGGGGTGGAGCGGGAACTGGCGCATCACCGTCGAGCAGACGCCCTACCGGCAGGTGCGCGTGACGGGCGGGTTCAACACGTTCGATTTCTCGTACCCGCTGAAGCCCGGCGAGACCCTGGAGACGCCTGAGTTCTACGCCGGCTTCTCCGAGAGCGGCTTCGGCGGCGCCTCGCGCACCCTGCACCGCTTCGAGCGGGAGCAGATTCTGCCGGGCGGCGCCTCTTCGCGGCTGCGTCCGGTGCTGTACAACTCATGGGAGGCGACCACCTTCAACGTCAACGAAGCCGGGCAGACGGAACTGGCGGACAAGGCCGCTAAGTTGGGGGTCGAGCTGTTCGTGATGGACGACGGATGGTTCGGCGCGCGCAACGACGACCACGCCGGCCTGGGCGACTGGGTCGTAAATCCGAAGAAATTCCCGCAGGGCTTGAAAGGCCTCATCGACCACGTGAACGGCCTCGGTATGGACTTCGGGCTGTGGGTCGAGCCGGAGATGGTCAACGCCGATAGCGACCTGTATCGCCAGCATCCCGATTGGGTCATGAACTTTCCGGGCCGGCCGCGCAGCGAGTTGCGCAACCAGATGATTTTGAACCTGGCGCGCAACGACGTGAAAGAGCACCTGTTCACGGTGCTGGACAAACTCGCCAGCGAGAACCACATACGCTACTTCAAGTGGGACATGAACCGGACCTTCTCCGAACCGGGCTGGCCGGAGGCGGCGCCGGCGGACCAGAGAAAGCTGTGGGTGGAGTACGTCCGCAACCTGTACGAAATCATCGACCGCCTGCGTGCGCGGCATCCCCAGCTCGAAATCGAATCGTGCTCGGGCGGCGGCGGGCGCGTGGACCTGGGGATTCTGCAGCGCGTCGAAGAAGTCTGGACGTCCGACAACACCGAGGCCTTCGACCGCCTGCGCATCCAGGAGGGATTCACCCAGGCCTATACCCCGAAAACGATGTCCGCGTGGGTGACCGACGTTCCCAACATGAATGGCCGGACGACGCCGCTCGCGTTCCGGTTCCTGGTGGCCATGCAGGGAGCGCTGGGGATCGGGGCCAACCTGAACCACTGGACGGCGCAGGATTCCGAGATGGCGGCGAAGATGATCGCGGTCTACAAGCGCATCCGGGCGACGGTCCAGACCGGCGGCCTGTATCGGCTGCTGTCGCCGCGAAACGATGTCGCGGCCAACGAATACGTGTCGTCCGACGGCAGGCAGGCCGTGCTGTTCGCCTTCCGGCACTCGCAGCAATACAGCACGGCGGCGCCTACGATCAGCCTGCGGGGGCTCGACGAGCGCGCGGTCTACCGCGTCGAGTCGATTGACGGGAAACTGGTGGACGCGCCGCCGCAACTGAGCGGCGCCTACCTCATGAAGGCGGGCCTGAACCTGAATCTTCGCGGCGATTTCGACGCCACCGCCGTGATTCTGGAACGGGTCGAATAAACCGGGCCACGGCGATGCCTCAGGAGCAGTCGCAGCTTGCGCCGCCGGCATCGCCGCGGCGCATGGCGCTCATAACTGCCGCCGCGCAACCGACGCCCGCCGATACCTCGATGGCGCCGACCGGACAGTTCATCCGGCAGGCGCCGCATTGCATGCAGTTGCCGCGACAGGCCACCACGGCCTTGCGGCCGGCCACGGAGAAGACCGCGTGTGGGCAGACCTCCTGGCAACGGCCGCAACCGTTGCAAAGCGACTGGTCAAGAACGAGTGAATCACCGCTCAACAGGTATTGCATGAGCCTCTCCCCCGATCATACGAAAGCGGCCGCGACCCGCAGAACGGCTCCGAGGGCGGCCGAGACCACGATGGGCGGCAACGCCCGCCGGACCTCGAGACGGGCGCCCGCGAGGTTGGTGAACGTGGTCGCACCGGTGAAAAGCATCCCCATGTAGGACGCAATCGCCGTGCCAAGCAGCGCTGTGCCCGCCATCTCGGTGGCTCCGCCGGGGAACGCGACGAGCGCGGCCGCAACGCACAGTGCGCCCGCCACCGCGCCCTTCACGGCGAACCATCGGGACGGAAGCCAGGGCAGGAACAGCGGCACCAGCACGCCTCCCGCGAGAATCGCAGCCAGGATCGGCGCGAAATCGGGGGCCAAGTGCCAGCTCACCGTCCCATGGCGCAGCGCGTCGAGCAGGGCGAGCGCCACCAGAACGGCGATCGCGAACTTCAGCGCTCCGGTCAACTCCATCGGCGCCAGGACAATCCGCTGCTTCCAGCCGAAGGCCACGCGCCGCATCCGAGGCGTGGCATGCATGCCGGCGGCGAGATAGGCGGGGATATCGCGTGCGCGAACGGGGCCGTAGCGCACCGAGAACCCCGTGGCGCGCTGGACCTCGTGCGCCGCCACGCCAGTGGCCCCGAGTTGCGGCACCACCAGGTTGCGGTGTTCCACGACCGCGCGAAGATTGACGGCCTCGACGCGCCGGACCAGTTCCGCGGTACCGAACGTGCCCTTCCCGGCGGCGCACCACACGTTCACGCCCTTGGTGTCCAGAACCAGCAACCATACGTTCAAACCAGCCAGCTCGCGCCGGACCGTGTCGACGGTCAGCTTGTAGTTGGCCGTCACCAGGACCGGCGACTTCCGATCCGGCTCGCCCACGCGATACAGGCCGGGCGCAACCAGGTACCGCATCCGCCCGATGCCCCAGCGCACGCGCCAGCCGCCGAGCACGTCGCGCCAGGTGACCGTTGTCGAGAGAACCGGCGCCGGTCCGACTTGCTTCCCGATGTGTGTCAACTCGACCGGCGACCCGCCGCCGCATCCACAGCTAACTTTGCCCATTGCAGCCCTCCGTTCTCAAGCAACACGGCGCCCCGCGAAGACTGCGCATACGTTCGGCCAGCAGCCCAACCGCCCGCAACACGCACCGCCGGTCCCGTTCACTCATTCCCGCGAGCAGGTCCTCGTAGTACCGGTTGCAGATGCCGTTGATGAAGGCGACCTTGGCGCGGCCTGCCGGTGTCAGCGTGAGCCGCAGCGACCGGCGGTCCGAGGCGTCTTCGGCGCGCTCGACCATTCCGGCGCGAACCAGTCCGTCCACCGTGCGGCTCAACGTGCTGGTGTCCAAATCGAGGGCGGCGGCCAAAGCGGTGAGCGAGAGCTCCGAGGCCTCCAGTTCGAGCAGCGTGTGGCACTGGGCCAGGGTGACCCCACAGCCCGTATCCGCCTCCAGTTGGCGCACCACTTCGCGCTCCAGCACGCGCAGTTGGCGGCGGAAAACGGTGGTGGTGGTCTGTTTCCGAGATGCAGATCTTGTACTCACGCAATAATTGTATAATACAAACAATGCGCGGTGCAAGAGTTTCCTGCGGAACGCCGGTCTTCTTAGCGCAGACCTCGCCTTACCGGCTGCCCGCCGCCGGCCTCGTCGCCGCGCGCCCTGAGGCCGACGGTGACCGGTGTGTTCACCGGGAGAACCACGTCCTCTCCTCGCGCGAGGAAGGTCGAGTAGACGCTGAATCCAGCGCCGGTGAAGGCGATACTCGAAGCCAAGGTACGGGAGGACTGCGCCAGCAGGGTGCCAATCAACCCGAGTCCAACAGCCCCCGATTCGGCACGGCCTCCTATGTCTTGATCGGGCACACCCTGGGCATTATAGTCCTGATGGAGCGACAGTCCGGCCACAGCAACGGCAATGGCTGGAAAAATGAACCGGGTCTTAGGGCTGGTGGCGTGCGCGGCCCCTTCCGGGTCGAGGGCCAGGTGGGCATCGAAGTCCGCCTCCACCCCCTCCAGGTAGCCTTGGATGCCTTCGACGGTGCCCGACGGCAGCTTGATCTGGCGGAACACAAAGAGCAGTTTCCCGTTGCGGTGAAGGCGGCGGGCGGGTTGCGCCGTTACGACGTCCCCGACAAGACGGCTGCCCTCCGGAACCAGCAGGCGATGACCGGGTGAGAACAGGGGCCGGGTGACGACCGCTTCCACCGGCGCTCCTCTTCGGGCGGTCGCGGAACTGATCGGAGTGAGCAGGCGGGCGCTGACTTCCTGGGCCTCGGGCTCGGCAACGGCGGGGTAATCGGTTCGCGCTGCCGGCCCGGTCAGAGGTTCCTGTAATACGCTATTGAAAAGCGTCCCCGCCGGCCAGGCTTGCCGGTGATAGGGGAGCATACCGAACAGAGTGGATTTCAGCCGGCTCATCCTGCCCGGCGCTTTGAAGGCGAGTATCGCCGCCCGGTTCATTTCTTCGAACCTGCCTCGAGCGCCTTCGAGAGCCGACTTGCTCCCTTCGGGTTGCTTCCGTGGCGTCGCGATGCGCATGGTGTGCGCCGTTCCGCGCGAGAGAGAAGTGCGAAGAGACAACCGCGCGCCGCCGATCGGCACCAAGGCGTCAAACTGCGCACGAACTTCCCGCGGCGGTGTAAAGTTGCCGGACAGGATCGCCGTGAGGCGCCGGCGGACCGGAACTCCGCCGATTTCAGCGATATGCCCTTCCACTACACTTCCGGCCGGAAGCACCACCCGATCGAAAACGTAAACCGGGTCCACCAACCGTCCCTGGATCGGTTCGCCTACACGCTTGATTGCGACACGACGTTCCAGTGCCACACGAAGAGGAACGCCAGACGGAACCGTCGTTCCCGGCTGAGCGCTTGGAGCCACGGGAGCCTTCTGTGCCAGAGCTGCCACGGCAACTGTCAACCAGACCGCGCATCCACGCATCAGCGGTTCCTCCGGCTCCGCGCGTTACTTCTCCAGCGCGCGAAACACATGTCTTGTCGCGGACTCGACGCGCGCGCTCCTGATGTTCATTATATTCATCCGCTCGGACGACGCGGCCCTCGAACTGGAACCGGGCGCGCTGTCATAGGCGACCTGTAAGGCGGTCGCGGACTGCCCGTTGAACTGGAGCACCTCGACCGCGGAATACTTCGACCCGCCGTCGACCAGGATCTTGAAGACGCCCGGCGGCAACCGTGTCGGAATCACATCCGATAGCAGCGCCCCGTATGTCCCTCCTTCCCCGAAGGAACCGGTGCTGAGCGGTTGCAGGGGAGGAATCGGAGGCGTCGTGCCCGTCCCGGCAAGGGATCCCGTGCTGTCGTAGACCCGGACCGTATAGCTGGTGGCGGTTGTGTCTTCGTTGTAAATCACCAGGGACACCCGGTGCGTGCCGCCATCGTCGATGCCCTCCGCCGACCATTGGGTCCAAAGCTCGGTGTCCCACGAGATCGGCACGCTCAGCGCCCACGGAGTGCCGGGCAGCGCCGAATAGAGCAACTGCGGAACCACGTTGGCGCAAGTGGTCGCGTCGGGGCAGTAGAACACGGCGTACACCGAGCCGGTCGCCGTGGAGGCGTACTTTGGAGCGTCGCTGGTCGCGCCCAGCAGGCCGATTTCCGCGGGCTGATTGGGGGACAAGGCAAAGTTTACGTCGTTGCCGCTGCCGACAGTAGTGTCCAATTTCAGGTTGTTCCCACTCGCGTCGTAGAACGTATAGTCGACACCGATGGCGGCCGAAGCGGGCGCAGCCACGCGGATCGCGCTGCTCCACCCTCCGCCCGCGGCGAGCCATACGAAGGTCCCGCTCACGTAGCAGGCATAGCCGACCGTCTTCCCCGACGAATTGCCGATCGCCACGGGCGACTCTCCCGCCAGGCTGGAGCAATCCGGCGCTACAGTGGACCAATAGACGGCTCCATTGGTCGGTTGGCTGTGGATCGTGGCGGCAGCCACGGCAATCAATCCCAGAAGATGAAACGATTTCATGCGCATAAAGCTCACTCCGATCCCGTCTTTGGCGCCGGCGCCGCCTTTTGGCTCGGAGACCGCCGGTCGCGCTCGAGGAGTTCCTCGCGGTCCTGGCTCGGCTCTATTCCGGCCAGCCCGGCGGGATATGGCTTGTTGCCCATCATCCCTTTCCAGAGAATGCGGTTGAAGTTCCTGGGATCCAGACGATCTTCGGTGCTGAAGTCCATTCCCTTGGTGACCCGCGCCCAGTACTTCGCGTTGTGCGCCGGNNCATGGGCCTGGCGAGCGCGTCGTTCAGGTTCATCGGCGGGAGGCCCAGAACCTCTTCCATCGTGCGCAGCAAGTCGATGGTGGTGTACCGCGTGGAAACTACCGCGCCCCGCTTCACGTAGGGGCCCACGACGTACGCGGTGCTGCGGTGCGAATCGACGTGGTCGCCGCCATCCTGCGCGTCGTCTTCAATCGCAAAGATCAGCGTGTTGCTGGCGTAGGGGCTGTTGGCGATCTTCTGAACCAACAAGCCGACCGCATAGTCGTTATCGGCTACCTCCAGGTCCGGAGTATTCACGCCGTCAATCGCGACCGCGTAGTTTCCGGTGTGATCGTGCATGAAGCGAACCAGGGTCAACGAAGGCAGAGTCCCTACGCTGCGCCCGGCGTGATGGGCATCGGCGTAGCGGGCGTCGAAGTCCCGGGCCCACTCTTTGTAACGCCAATAATCCGGGAGCGAGTTGTCGAAACCGCGGAAGAACGGATCGGTGAACGGGGCGAGCTCGACACTCGCGGGGTAGGACACGACCGTGTTGGTCGAGAACGGGTCGCGCAGCACGGGAATGGCCGAGGAGGCGGTTCCATAGAGGGTACCGTCGATGAAGAAACCATAGTTGCGAACCGTGAGATGCGCCCGCATGGCGGCGTTCCACAAATAGCCGGTATTCACTTCATTGTTCGGCCCATCCGGCGCACTCGTGTCGGTGTGGCCCGGCAACACATCCGGATCGGCCGATGTGAAGGGATTGGCGAGCTGGCGCTCGGGGGGCGAAAGCGCGACGTTCACATTACGATTCACACCCCCGTCCAGGCTGAGGCCGCGCGCCGCGTAGGCCACCGGGAATTGGTGTTCCACCACGTCGGGGGCTTGAGCCGAAGTGGACCACAGCCAGCCGTCATAGCTGACTTCGGCGGTGTCCATGAAGTTGTC
>PLMF01000391.1 GCA_003142355.1 Bryobacterales bacterium | reverse complement strand
AGACTGAGAGTCTGCGCCACGGCTGTGTGGCGCGGTCTTGCGGCGATACGATGGAGCAGGATGCAGGATCATGAGAGTTGAGAAGCTACAACCGAGGCTTGTGCTGTGCATCCGCAGCGGGGGTTCAGACGATTTGGAACCCCGGAAGGTGTATCGGGTTCTGCCCGACCGGGCGGCTGCGCGAGATGGCTATGTACGAGTGATCGATGAATCGGGGGAGGACTACCTCTATCCGGCTGACTACTTCGTGCCGGTGAGGCTTCCAGTAGGCATAGCGCGCGAAGCCCTGTGGCCTCCGAAAGAGGAGCTGCGGCGCGGCTGAGCGGGCCTCTACGGCCCCTGAACGCGATTGCCGTTCAAAAACACGGCGTCCTTGCCAACATCGCCCGCCACATCGACGGCCTTGCCCGCATTGCCCAGGTCGTTGCCCATCACGCTGAGACGCGTGCTCTGGTTGCCCGACACTTCCATCCACGTCTGGACGGGTCCGGGCGCGCGGCAGCCGTGCACGAAGGCATCTTTCACCTGCTTCAGGCGCACCGAAGGCTCGGCTTCAGGCATGCCGGCAAGAGCCGAGTCCGCCAGCTCCAGGCCTTCCACGTCGTCGCAAACCAGCGCCGGGCGCTCGTCGTCCTGGAGGAAGCCCGTCGAAATGTTGCGCAGGCTCAGGCCCTTGACGTGGCGGCAATAGAATCCGTACGCCGGCAGCGTGCCGAACATGCTGTGCTCGGGATATTTGTCGGCGTTCTCGGGGATCTCGCGGCGGGCGTCCGCCCGCTTGCCGCCTCCGGCAAACGTCAGCCGCAGATTCTCCAGAACGACGTTTTCGATGGCATGGCCGGGGAGGCCCGCTATGGCGCATCCCATGCCGCCGGCGCCCGCGGCCTGCACGTTGGTGATTGCAACGTTGCGCAGCTTTCCCACCGGCGGGCGCGCGCCGCCCTCGGTGAACGGCCGTGCGCGGTCGCCGAGGCGGATGAAAACCGGCGTCGCCACCCCATTCATGACGATACCCGAAATGCTCACCCGGTCGAGCACCCCGCCGTCCACCATTTCCAGCGCAATGCCGGCCAGGCGGGTGTCGTAGATCGTGCAGTTCGAGATGGCGATGTTCTCGAAGCCGCCGTTCGATTCGGTGCCCAGCTTGAGGGCGTTGCACGCCGTGCTCAGCACGCAGTTGGTGATGACCACGTCTTTGCAAGGGCGGTCCGCGGTGGCCTTCAGCACGATGGCGTCGTCGCCGGAAGCGATTTCGCAGTCGGAGATGCGCACGCGCTGGCTGCCATCGATGTCGATGCCGTCGTTGTTGACGTTCACGCGGCTATGGACGCTGATGCCGCGGATCTCCACTTCGTCGCAGGCCAGGTAATGCTGCACCCACATGGGCGAGTCCTTGATACTGACATCCATAACCGAAACATTGCGGCAGCTCACGAAACGCATCATGTAGGGCCGCACTTTGTACGGACCTTTGAAAGCGGCGCCCTGCCCGTCGATCACGCCGCGCCCGCGTATGCCGATATCCTGCAGGCCTTCCGCGTAAATGAGGCTCCTTTCGGTGTACGTGTCGGTGAAAGAGCGTAAGGCGGGGACGAAGGATGGATAGTCCTGCAGGTTTTTGCTCCCGAGCAGCACCGCGCCCGCGTCGAGATCGAGCGTCACCCGGCTCTTCAGCACGATGGTTCCGGAGAGGTAAGCGCCCGCGGGAAACAAGACCGTCCCTCCGCCCGCCCGCGCGCAGGCATCGATGGCATCCTGGATCGCCTTGGTGTCGAGATGTGCGCCGTCGCCAGCGGCGCCGTGGTCGCGGACATTGAAGCCGGCCTGGCCAGTAGCCGTGGCCGGGCGGTCCTGCGGTCGAGCGCCGGCCGCGACCGCCCCGGCGGGGGCCAGCCCCAGCATGAAGCGGCGGCGCAGTAGATCGTTTCGCATACCAGACTCCTTATTGAGATAATACTGGAAATACACTTATGCCCGAACTCGAGATTCATCACGAAAGCGAACATGCGATCGATCCGGCGGGACAGCGCGTCGGCGTCCTGGCGGCCGTGCTGGCGGTGGTTTTGGCCATCGTCTCGATTGCATCGCACCGCACCCACACGGAGGCCATCATGCAGAAATCCTCGGCCAATGACGCGTGGGCGCACTACCAGTCCACCCGTGTGAAGTTCCACAACCTGGAGCTGGGCGAGAGCCTCGTCGGCGCCCTCGGCGTCAAGGGCGATGCCACCGAAAAGTTGGTCGCCAAGTACGCCGCGCAAGAAAAAGACTATGCAGCGCGCGGCAAGAAGATCCAGGAAGAAGCGGAGCTGGACGACCGTTCGGCCGAAACCGCCGAACACCGCGCCCTGCGCTACGACTTGGGGGAAGGGCTGCTCGAAATCGCCCTGGTTCTGAGTTCGTTGTACTTCATTTCGCGCAAGCGCTTGTTCCCGGTTATCGGAATCGTGGCGGGAATCGCGGGAGCGGCAATCGCCGTCACCGGTCTGCTAGTGTGACCGCTCGGCAAGTACCAGAATCGACGCCTGAATCATGCCCAACTCGGTTGCATTTCCAGTTCCATGAGGAGCTGTGCCGCCAGTGCCATCTCTCCCAGCACGTACAGCCTGTTGGCTCTGGCACGGATGGCCTGGGCGCGCTGAGTTGCGGGGCGCTCCCCGGCATCGGCCTGTTCCGCCGGCCGCGGTTGTAGTTCCGGCTGCAATTTCGGTTGATTCCAGGTGTGTTTCATAGTCTTTCGAACCCAATTCGAGTGTGACATGGGGCCCAAGTTATTGAAAGTTCTAGGGGTAAGGGGAGGGTTCTAGTACCCAGGCCGGCGAAGAGTGTATCATACAGTCGAGGAAACTTTACGATGCCCAAAGTAGCGGTTCGTTATTCGGATTATTTCGCTCAAACCATACGCCGCATGCGCGAGGATGGGCTGCTGCTGGTGACCGCCGGCGCGGACGGCAAGCCCAACGTCATGACCATCGGCTGGGGAACCATCGGCTCCATCTGGTCGCGGCCGGTCTTTCTGGTACTGGTGAGGCACTCACGCTACTCCTACACCCGCCTGGAGGAAGCCGGCGGCGATTTCACGGTCAACGTCCCGCCCCGCGAGCTGGCCGAAGCTGTGGCCCACTGCGGCACGGTGTCCGGCAGAGATCACGACAAGTTCCTGGAAACGCGCCTGACGCCGGTGCCGAGCCGGCAAGTGCGGCCGCCGATTATCCAGGAATGCGTGGTGCACTACGAGTGCCGTACGCTTCACCGCAACGACATGGCGCCGGACACGCTGGCACAGGCCGTCGCAGACGAATTCTACGCCCAGGGAGATTATCACCGGGTATATTTCGGCGAGATCGTGGCCGTCTACGCCGACGAAGACGCGGCCAAGCGACTGTAAGGGCGGGATGTGGTTGGGACGGACCGTGACCGTCAGCTCCAATGGTCCGCACTCGTATATAATTGAAAAATGGAAGTTGTGTTCACGACCGAATCGCGCGAACAGGGCGAACATTTTGCCCCGAAGCGCCCACTGGTCTTCCTGGACACAAACGTGATCATCGGCTACCTCCGGGGCGAGCCGTCGGCGGCACAGTTGTTTTCCGCCGAAGCAGATGGTCGAATTCGCTTTGCTGTTAACCCGATTGTGCTGCAGGAACTTCTTCTTGCGGCAGATGCCACCGGACGACCTGAATTCGAACGAATCAGGGACCATTTCCGAGTGCTGCCAGTGGATATCGCGAAAGCCGAGGCTCTGCTCCCAAGAGTGCGAGCTCTAAGGAATCGCTTGACCCACCCAAACGACATTCTCATCCTTAGCAGCGCCGATGCATGCGACTTCCTTGTCACGAGGGACGCACTCCTTAAGAACCTGGTGCTAGCGGGGAAGCCCAAGGTCGTCACTCCCGAAGAACTCGTCACACATCTTAGGGCTGCGTAGTGCGCGTCTACTTCGATACGGGTGTATTCATCGACTTCCTCAGCACCCGCGGCAACGCGGCCGGAATCCTAAGATCGTCGGAGCGGCGAGGGCGCTCACCGGCAGAGATCGCCGCTGACGCCGAGCGCCTGTTCGAAAAAGTCGGCAGCACCCATACCGGCGCTACGTCGTGTCTGACATATTACGAGGTGGAAGAGGCGCTTTATCGGTTGCTCGCTCACTCCGCAAAGGGTGTTTCTCGCGCCGATACGTTGTTGATTCCAGCGGCACGGTCGATAACCACGCAGGTACAGATAGTCGTTGAGCTATTCAACGTCTTGGTGCTCGACCTATCGTCTGGAACGGTCCGCCTTCAGCTTCAGCAACTTGATTTGCAGACGCGTGGAATTCGAGCCGCCGATGCACTCCACGCGGCCAGCGCGATTGCATTTGATGCCGACCTTCTCGTTTCAACGGACGACGCGCTGCTGCATCTGGATGGAATCCTCATCAATGCCCGAGGACGCAAGATACTCTGTCGAGACACGGATTTAGCCCTGCAACTCTTGTAGCACAACCGGCCGCACTCAGGCATCGCAACGACTGCTCCGCTTTACGCGGGACGTGCAGCACCCGCCGACCCTCCTGAAATGACCTTCAAAGCCGTGGGGCTGGGCACCGTGCTGGCGCTGGTTTTCGACGCGGCCAACGCCTACCTGGGCATGAAGGCGGGGCAGACCATCGCGGCCAGGATTCCGGCGGCCGTCATTGCCATCGCCGTGTTCCGCGT
>PLMF01000375.1 GCA_003142355.1 Bryobacterales bacterium | reverse complement strand
CGCGGCGAAGGCGTCTGGCTGCTTCCGGCCTCGCGATGGAAGGAGTACCGGCTTCCGCCGCAGTTGCTGCCCCGCTCCGTGAATCATCAGATGGACTGGGTGCGTGCCTGCAAAGGCGGACAGCCGGGTTGCTCCCAGTTCAGCGTGGCCGTTCCGTACATCGAGTGGCTGATTCTCGGAGCCGTCGCGCTGCGCGTGCCGGGCAAGCTGTCGTGGGACGCCCGGAACATGCGCTTCACCAACAACGACGCGGCCAACAAGTATATCCACCCTTACATACGCAAGGGCTGGGAGATGAAGCTGTAGTCCGATCGTCGGCGGGCGGAAGAAAATGAAAAAAACAGTCTTGGCAAGTTTGTGCGCGGCCATGGTCCTGGTTCTTGCGCCGGCGGCGCCTGCCGCCAGCGCAATCCACGTCATGCTCATTGACGGACAGAGCGGCGGCCCTTATCACGCGTGGCGGCTGACCACCCCCGTGCTCAAGAAGGAGTTGGAGGAGACTGGCCTTTTCCAGGTGAACGTCTTCAGCGCTCCCGAATCGGGCGGCGACTTCAGCCACTTCCAACCGGATTTCCAGAAATACCAGGTGGTGGTCTTGAACCTCGATTCGCCCGAGTGGCCCGCGGAGTTGAAGTCGTCGTTCGAGCAGTACATGAACGCCGGGGGCGGTCTGGTGGTAGTCCATGCCGCCGATAATGCGTTTCCCGAATGGCCGGCATTTAACGAAATGATCGGGATCGGCGGCTGGCGAGGCCGCACCGAGAAATCGGGTCCCCTCTGGTACTTCCAGCAGGGCAAGCTGGTATCCGATCCATCGCCGGGACGCGCCGGGTCCCACGGGGCCCGTCTTCCTTTCCAGATAACCATTCGCGACAGCAGCCACGCCATCACCAAGGGGCTGCCGAAGGTCTGGATGCACGCAGCCGACGAACTCTATGCCGCGATGCGCGGCCCCGGCCGGAACATGACGGTTCTGGCAACGGCTCATTCCGATCCCGCCAACCGGGGCACGGGCCGCGATGAACCCATGCTCATGACGCTCACCTACGGCAAAGGGCGGATTTTCCATACCATCATGGGGCACGACGTTGCCGCCCTGAGCTGCGTCGGCTTCATCGCCACGTTGCAGCGCGGGACCGAATGGGCCGCTACCGGGAAGGTGAACCAGAAAGTCCCCGCCGGCTTCCCCACCGCGGAGACAGTGAGCACGCGGGTGGACATCGCCGCCATGGATCCCGCGTTCAAGGATGGCCCCGCGCCCAGCCCGGCCCGGAGCGGAAGGTAGCTCCAACCGCACAACCCGTATCGCATCGGAGCAGGGTAAAATAGAAGCGCATACGCGAAACATGAAGACCCTGGCTCTGATTCTCTTGCCCATGCTGTCGGCGGCCGCGGACGCGCCGGCGGGGATCGAGGCGCTGCTGGATGCGGCGCGCGCGGCGCCGGCGGAGTTTGCCGCCGATGCCACCATCCGCATCGCCGCTCTGGACCAACTGGAAAAGGCCCGCCGCATCGAACTGCTCGACGAGGCGTTCCGGAGGGCCTCCGGCGCCCAGCAGCCCTACAAACGCCACGCCACCTTCTCGCAGGCGGGCGGCTCATCCGCTTTCTTGAACCGCGCCTACGGGCAGGACCTGGATGCCATGTCGCTTCGCTTGCGGGCCATCGACGCGCTGCTTCCTCTCGACGCCCAAAAGGCCCGCGATCTATTCGTCCAGATTCCGCCTCCCAGGACTCCGCGGCTGACGTGCCAAGACTTTCTGATTTACGATGTGGGCCGGTTCTACGATACGCTCGGAAGCATCGCGCGCCAGTCGTTCACGGCCCAGGAAGTTCAGGCAGGCGAACCATTCCGATTGCTGCAACGGTTCACCGGCGCCATCACGTCCCCGGTCGAGGTGGCGCCGGTGGCGCGGATGCTGGCCGCGGCGAGCGTGAAGAACACCGATTTCCTGGCCCTGGTGAACTCGTTCGCGGGGGCACTGGGCAAGATTTCCGGCGACGACCGCTCCTTTGCCTCTTCGATGACGGCGGGCAAGCAGATCCTGGCGCTGGTCGAGGAGTCGAAGCGCCGTCAGTCGTCGCCGCTACCGCTGCTCGAGGCCTACCGTCTCTACCTGGTCAACAACCTCTCCGCGGCGCGGTGCGCCGACGACGATTCCATGCTGGGCAACGCCCAGTCTTTCGGCTTCGTCGCCGGACAAGCCATCGATCGGGAGGCCCAAGACGCCGTTGCCTTCTTCAATCAAAACCTCCGCATGGCGCCGCTACAACCGATTCAGGAGCAGGAATCCACGCCTTCCCGCTTGGAAGGGGTGGCTACTGGCCTGCGCACGTGCGAGGACGCGGCGTGCCGCGCCATCGCGGAACAGTACCGGGGGCTGGTCTTCGGCGAAAACGGCTCCGTGTACACCCCCGGCCAGAAGGAGACACCGGCATGGCGCGGGAAGGTTCCGGACTTTCTCGCGGCCTTGTCGCGGTGGCAGGAGAGCCCCGAAGTGGGCCCCGCCGCCGCCGACCACTTCCGCGTGAAATCCGCGGCTTACGGCGACCTGTTGAGCCTGGTCTTCAATGGGCCGGATCGCGAACTGGTGCTGCGCGCCATGCTGGACTACCTGAAGCACAACCGGTTCCAACGGGAGAACCGCATGGAGTGGTTTCTGCCGGTGAACGGGCTCATCGGACGATTGGCCTTGGACCCACTGGGGATGGGACGCCTGGCGGAGGAACTGGGCAAGGTGGATGACCCGATCATGGCGCTCTACGCGAAGGTGGAGGCGGTGGCGCCGCGACCGCCCGACCGCATCCTGCCGCTGCTATAGAACGTCGGCGAAGCCGCGCTTCATGTGCCGGAAGAAAAGTCCTCCGGCGAAGAACATGGCGGCGCCGTACGCCGTGGCGATGGCGAGATCTACCAGGTCGGGCATGCCGGAGCCGAGCAGAATCGTCCGGTAGGCGCCAACCACGTAGTACAGGGGGTTGGCCACCAGCAGAAAGCGCGCCCATGGCGGAAACTGCTTTTCGGTGATAAAAATGGGCGTCAGCCAGAACCAAAAAATCAGCACCACGCTCACCACTTGCGCGGTATCCCGAAGAAACACGTGGAGACTGGCGACGATCCATCCCAGGCCCACGGCGAGCAGTCCGACGACCACGAAATAGAGCGGCAGCAGGATTAGAAAAACGCTGATCTGGTTGATCCAAACCGCGGTAGCGGCGATCATCAGCACCAGCGCCAGCAAGTGACTCATCAGGGTGGAAAGAAAAACGGAGACCGGAATCATCTCCGAGGGAAAGACGGTTTTGGTGATGAGGTTGGCGGAATCCAGCAGGCTCGAGGCCGAGCGCTGCACGGTCTCGCTGAACAGCAGCCAGGGAAGCATGCCGGCGAAAATGAACAACGGGTAGTTGCTGACACCCGGGGGCGGCGGCACTCGCATGCAGACCTGGAACACGAACATCCAACTGATGAGCAACGCCAGCGGATGGATGAGCCCCCAGATCCACCCTATGGCGGAACCGACGAAGCGCTGCTCGAAATCGCGGCGCACGAGTTGGAAGAGCAGGCTGCGCCGCTCCACCAAATTACGCAGAAAAAACGCCCCGGGAATTCGCCTCGGCACGATAGAGCTGAATAGTACCAATTTTTTCAATAACTTGCAACGGAGAATAAGGGGTTGACATCCGTATGTCCGAATTGGTACAGTCTGAGATTCGCCAATTCGATAGTTCAAATAGCCCCACCGGGTCTCGGAAGCGGAAGTTCGTTCCGAATCTCAACTGATCCGGCCGGAGAAGACTATGAAGCAGGAATATTTTGTGGTAGTGCTCGCGCACTCGTTGCGCGGCAGGCTCCGGCGTGTCCACATCCCGCACCAGGCCGTGTACGCCATTCTGGCTTTGGCCCTCCTCGGATGTTTCTCGGTCTTTGGTTTCGTCGCCAGTTATGCCCGCATGGCGTGGAAGGTGGCCAACTACAATGACCTGAAGCGAGAGGCGGACGGGCTTCGCGTGCGCTACCAGAGTCTGCAAAAGGTAGTCAGCCAGACCAACGAGCAGCTCGCCAGCTTGCAGCTTTACGCCAAGGAAGTTTCCGTGGCTTACGGCATCAAGCAGAAGCTGGAAGGGCCGGCGGATATATCGGCCGAAGGCAAGCTGGTGCCGACGTTCGCGGAAAGCGTGCAGGATTACGACTTTCTGCGCACCACCAACCTGCTGGCGCTGCCCAGCCGCAGTTCCAGCCGGCTCCGGCCGCCGGGCGCACAGCCCAGCATGTGGCCGGTGCAGGGCCTGATTACGGGACCGTACGGCAAGCGCTCGGACCCGTTCTCGGAAGAAGGAGCGTTCCACAAGGGAGTGGACATCAGCGTTCCCAGCGGCACGGCGGTGCACGTGACCGCGGACGGCATGGTCATTCAGGCCGAGATGGTCACGGGCGGTTACGGCCGGCTGGTGGTAGTGGACCACGGCGGCGGTATCCAGACTTACTACGCGCACCTTTCCCGCATTTACGTGCATGCCGGACAGGAAGTGCGGCGGAGCGACCTGCTCGGCGCCGCCGGCAGCACGGGGCGCACCACCGCGCCGCACCTGCATTACGAAGTCCGCGTCGGCGGCACGCCCATGAATCCGCGCCGGTATCTATCCACCGCCGCCATCTACCAGCAGAGTTCGAGGAAAGACTTTCCGTTCTGAGGCCGCGGGCCGGGCATGCGGTACGCACGCAACGTGCCCGGCCCCTACGGCATCTGCGATACTCTGTACCTAATCATGCGAATTCTGATTGCGGTAGTGCTGTTGGCGGGGTGCGCCTGCGGCCCGGCTTCCGAGGCCGGTGGGATTCCCGAATACGGCTATGAAGTGGTGCACACCTATCCTCACGATCCGGGGGCTTTCACGCAGGGCCTGTTTTACCTGAACGGGTTTCTGTACGAGGGCACGGGCCTCCCCGGCGAGTCTTCGATTCGCAAGGTGCGCCTCGAAACCGGCGAGGTGCTCCAGAAGCGCGATATTCCCGACCCGTACTTCGGCGAAGGCATCATCGCCTGGAAAGACCGCCTGCTGGAGTTGACCTGGCAAGCGCAGGCGGGCTTCATCTATGACCTCGGCTCCTTCGCGCCGCGGGGCGAATTCAAGTATCCCGGCGAGGGATGGGGGCTGACCCAGGACGGCAAGCGGATCATCATGAGCGATGGCTCGCCGGAGCTGCGGTTCTGGGACCCCGACACGCTCAAGGAGCTCGGCCGTATCACCGTGACCGACGAAGGGCGCCCCGTCAAGGACCTCAACGAGCTGGAGTGGGTGAAGGGTGAGATCTATGCCAACATCTGGTGTCAGGACCGCATCGCGCGCATCGACCCGGCCACCGGCAAAGTGACCGGATGGATCAGCCTGGCGGGGCTGGCTACCCCCGACGGGCACTTCGTCGAAGGCCAGGGCGACGTGCTCAACGGAATCGCCTACGACGCCAAGGGCGACCGGCTGTTCGTCACCGGAAAAAAGTGGCCCAAGCTATTCGAGATCCGCCTGGTGAAGAAAGCGGTCGCGCAGTAGCGGGGCGACAGCGATTACGAGCCTCGTAGAATTTTCCTTGACCAGAACCTGCGCAGTAGTGTAAAATTCTACAAATCATGTCTACCGGGGTTCCGTGGTGTGTATTGTCGTCTTGCACCACGTCCAACACGGCTGCAGTGTCGACTGCATTCGATCCCCCGATGGTCTCCGCGCGCTGAATGTGTGCGGCGATCGCCGAATCAGTAAGAATGAGGAGAGAGCCTGAATGTCGATTCGAAAGATCTTTGTTGTTGTCGTAGCGGTCTTGGCGCTGGTCGCAATGGCGCTGGCGCAAACCCAGACTTGCCGTTTGGACGGGACGGTCCAGGACCAGACGGGCGCCGTAGTGCCCAACGCCACTGTGCGTGCCGTCAACGTCAAGACGCAGGTCACTGCGCAGGCCACTTCCAACGCGGAAGGCATTTTCGTTTTGGCCGCTCTACAGCCCGGCGTCTACAACCTCACGGTGGAAGCCGCGGGCTTCCGCAAATTCGATCTCACCGATATCCAACTGGACGCCGGCGCCACGGTTTCCGAGATTGTCAAGATCGAGGTGGGCCCAACCACCGAGGCCATTTCGGTGGAAGCCAAGACCGTGGTGATCCAGACCGGCGAATCGCAGGTCTCGCGCGCGGTGACGTTGCGCGATATCGACACGCTGCCGTCGGTGGGCCGCACGGCGCTGGCGATGGCGCCGTTTGCAGCGCCGGGCACCGCGGTCTACGCCAGCGACAGCAGCTACTCGCGAGTTAACGGCGCGCGCCAGGGCAGCAACAACACCACCCTGGACGGAATCGACGCCAACGATGCGGTGGCTCCGCGTTTCGGCCTTTCCATGACCGCCACCAACACCGACTCCCTGGGCGAGGTGCGCATCACAACGTCGGGCGGCAAAGCCGAATACGGACGCAATGCCGGCGGGCAGGTGGAGATGATCACGCGCACGGGCACGAACCTGTTTCACGGCGCCGCGTTCGACTACCTGCGCAACCGGGACCTCAACGCCAACGATTTCTTCAGCAACCTGGCCAACGTAGCCCGGCCGGAGTTCACGCAGAACATCTTCGGGGGCTCCTTCGGCGGGCCCATCAAGCACGACAAGCTGTTTATTTTTGGCAACTACCAGGGCCGACGCACGTATCAACAGGTCGTCCGTACCCGCACCGTGCCGACCGCCAACGCCAAGGCGGGTCTTTTCACGTGGCTGCAGGCCGGGACCACCACGCCCCAGACTTACAGCATCGTTGCCAATGATCCCCTGCACCTGGGAATCGACCCGGCAATATCGAAGCTGATGGCGATTTTCCCCGCGCCCAACACCACCAGCGTGGGAGACGGATACAACTCCACGGGGTACAGCTTCAACCAGCCGAACAACAGTTTCGAAGACCAGTTCACCATCCGTGGCGATTACAACCTGAACTCCAACAACCACGTCTTCTACCGGCATAGCTGGCAGCGGAACAGCGCCATAGACTCGCTGAATTCCGCCGATGCGCCGTTCCCGGGCGGTGCGCAGGGCTCGCAGGGCGGTCACCGCTGGGGATTAGCCGGAGGATGGGATTGGACCATCAACGCTTCGCTGATCAATGAATTACGCTATGGCCACCAGAGCGCTACGGCCGACTTCGTGCGTCCCGGGCGCGTGTCGGGCATGATGTACAGTTTCTACACCTTCACCAACCCGCTGTATACGGGCGCGGCGCAAGGCCGCAATTCCCCGATCAACGAATACACCGACAACCTCACGTTTATTCATGGGCGGCACACGGCGAAAGTGGGGATCACCGCTCGCTACGTGCTGCAATACGGCTACAACTATGCGGGAGTCTGGCCGACCGCTACGCTCGCCTTCACCTACGCTCCGGTCCCGACCACGGTCGGTCCGACCGGCCTGTCTTCGGCGAACTTGCAGATTTTCCAGGGCCTCTATAATGACCTGCTGGGCCGAATCAGCTCGGTCGCCCAGACCTTCTACACGGACCTGTCCAGTTTCCAGGCGGCTGGTGCGCCGTCGGTGAGGAACTATAGCTTCCACGATTACGGCAGTTTCGTCCAGGACGACTGGAAGATTCTTCCCAACCTGACCTTGAATATCGGTCTGCGATGGGAAATTTTCGGCACGCCCACCGAGCAGAACGGGTTGCAGGGGACCGTCTCCAACATCAAGACTCTGGCCGCCACCAATCCCCAGAACAATCTGAGCGTGGCGAAGATGTCGTCCTGGTATAACACCGACAAGCACGACTTCGCCCCGCGAATCGGCCTTTCCTGGGATCCCACCCACGAAGGGAAAATGGCGATCCGCGCCAACTACGGTATTTACTACGACCGCATCGTCGGCGCCACCACGTCCCTGGTGGACAGCAACAGTCCGGGCTTCGCGGATGGCGAGACGTCCTTCCCGAATCAAGTGGTCTCCGACGTGCGCGCCAGCCAGAGCCCGGCCCTGCCGACGCACGCCGCCACTCCGCTCATCACGCCGCTGGACAACCGCAATACCAGCATTGTGGTTTTCAATCCCAACCTGCGCTCCGGGTACGTACACCAGTACAGTCTCACGTTGCAGCGGGAGCTTCTGCGCGGCACCATCCTGGAAGCGGGCTTCGTGGGCAACCACAGCGTCAAGCTCTTCACCGACCGCGACATCAACCAGCCCATGGTCTATCAGAACTTTCTGGGCTCGGTGCAGCAACTCCAGACCTACGTCGCCAACGGCACGGTTCCGGCGGCGGGCAACACGCTGGTGAAGATCTTCGGCACGCCGGCAGCCGCCGTCAGCGCGCTGGGCAGCACGGCCATCAGCCAGGGCCAGTTGGGCAGCCTCGCCAACACTCTGGACCGCAACAACTACACCAAGTACGCCGCGGCAGGGGTCTCCGACTACTATCTGCGTCCCTTCCCGCAGTTCAACCAGGTGATTTACGGGAGCAACGACGGCAAATCGTTCTACGACTCGCTTCAAGTGAGCCTGCGCCGCAACCTCGGCGCTCTGAAGTACACGTTCAACTTCACCTGGAGCAAATCGCTGGACAACGGTTCGGTGGATGGCAACGGGTTCACCAACCCGGTGGATAACAACAATCTCGCGCTCCAATATGGCCGCAGCGATTATGAGCGTCCGAAGGTGCTCACCTACCAGGTCATGTACACCCTTCCCATAGGCAACGGAAAGGCGCTCGGGGGCAGCATGCCGCACTGGGCCAATTCCATTCTGGGCGGATGGGACCTGGGCGCGATGGGCGTGTGGGAGAGCGGCCCTCCGATGACGATTTTGTCCGGCCGCGCCACGGGGCCAGGGACCGCAACCGCTATGGCGGACTACAACGGCGACCGCAACATCGGCGACATCTCGCGGCAAGGCAGTGGGGTGTTTTATCTCGATTCCACGCTGGCTACCACCACTATGACGTTCCCACTGGCCGGTGGAGTGGGCACATCCGGCCGCAATGCATTCCGCGGGCCGCGGTTCTTCAATACGGACGCCTCGCTGGTGAAGCGCTTCGCGATCACCGAGCGCAAATCAGTGACGTTCCGGGCCGAAGCCTACAACCTTTGGAACAACGTGAACTTCAGCAGCCCGGCGGTGAGCATCGCCACGCCGACCACGTTCGGTAAGATTTCCAGCTCACAGAACGGTGCGCGCGTCATGCAGATGGCGCTGCGTTTCGACTTCTGAGAGCGGTCCACCGGACCTTCACGCGAGGTCAGGCAGCAGAAAGCGGGCCGGTTTGCCGGCCCGCTGCGTCACCGCTTCGGCGGCCAGGTAGCCGCTGCGGACGGCCCCTTCCATGGTGGCCGGCCAGCCGGTGCGGGTCCAATCGCCCGCCAGCAAGATGTTCGCGGGGCCGGATTCAGCCGTGGGCCGCAGCGATTCGGTTCCCGGCGCCGCGGAGAACGTGGCCCGCTGCTCCTTCACCACGTGGGCCCTCACCAGGTTGGCCTCGCCGACGCGCGGAAAATACAGCCGCAGGTCGCCGATGGCGATATCCACGATCTCGTTGCGCCCAACGTTGGTCAGATCGCGCGAGGCGCTGACCACCAGTTGCAGGTAACGTCCGCGGTCCTTGTTGAACATCCACTGCATGGTGCGGCCGAGCAGTGTGGCATAAGGCAGGGTGGTGATCTCGCGGTCGAACCACAGGTGCACGCCGGTGATGGGCGAGTGCTCCAACGCCGGGGCCGGCAGCCCGACAGCCTCGAGACGCTCGAAAGGCAGCGCGCAGATGTAGTGATCGGCGGTGCGTCGCTCGCCCACCACCGTGAAGCCGGAGCCATCGATGCGCTCGACGGGGGAGCGCAGGTGAAAGCGCACGTTGCCCAGGTGCTCCCAGGCGTCGGCGCCATACAGTTCGCCCAGGGGAACGCTGGGGATTCCCATCTCGTAGCCATCGGCGCGCGCCAGAAAACCCAGCCAGAAGACCTGGAACCCGTGCACGGCGGCCATGCGGTCCAGGTCCTCATTCACCGCGCTGACCAGTACCTGGCGCCAGAAGCGGTCGATGGCGCGCGGCGTCTGGCGTTTCTGGAGGAGCCAGTCGAGCATGCTGATGCGGTCGAGATCTGCCCGGCGGGTACGTTCGCGGCGGATGGCCAGTAGCGCACGCGCGATGCCGAACTTGTCGGCCCGGTCGAGGCAGCGCATCCGCAGAAACGATCCGGTGAAGTGAAAGGGTGCGGGCAGCCAGCCACGGCGCAGGACGGAGAGGCGGCCTCCGGGCTCCAGAAAGTAGACCTCGCGATAGAAGCGGATACGGTCGCGGGCTCCCAGACGCTCGTAAAAATCCAGCAGGTTGCCGCAGCAGCGCAACAGCAGGTGCTGGCAGTTATCGATGGTCTCCGCGGAATCCCCGTTCGGACCGGGAATCGGGTAAGACGTGGCGCGTCCGCCCAGGAAGGGGCGCGCCTCGAAGAGGTCCACATCGAAACCAGCGCCGCCCAAAGCGGCTGCCGCCGAGAGACCGGCGAGGCCGCCACCGGCGATGAGAACCGAGGGCATCAGCAGCCAGTATGGCACAGCTCAAATATCTTCCCTTTTTGTTCGCCTCGTGCTATAGTGTCTCCCATGAGCCCAAAACTGCAACCCTACGACTTTGCCAATCAACTTGTCGCCAGCCAGGATTTCTTCCAGCGCTCCACCAGGGTGCTCGATGAAGCCGATTCCGGGTTCCGCCCGCGGGAAGGCATGATGACCGTCGCGCAGCAGGTCGCGCACACGGCTCAGACTCTCGACTGGTTCATCGAGGGCGCCGCCCGGCCCCAAGGCTTCGACCTCGATTTCGAGAAACACGCCAAGGCTCTGGAGGCTGTGACCTCGCTCGCCGCCGCCCGCCAGACGCTCGAAACGGCATATGCCAATGCCATCCACTTTCTCCGCTCGCGCAGCCCGGAGGAGCTCGCGCGGCCGCTGCCGCCGGGCCCGGTCATGGGCGGCCAACCCATCAGCGACATCGTGTGGTCCATGGTCGAGCACACCGCGCATCATCGCGGCGCTCTCACCGTCTACTCCCGCCTGCTCGGAAAAGTGCCCCCCATGCCCTACGGCGGGTGAATCGGCGGTCAGTGGGGCAGGTTGGCAACCTGCNNTTGCGCCGGTAAACAACCGGCGCGCAGGATACCATCCTGCCCCACCAGTCGTGTTAGAATTCAAGAGTCCCCTCCTACTCATTTTCAGAGATACATTTCTATGCAGCAGCAGGAACCCAAGCGAGTCCTGGCGGTAGTCACCGATCTGTTCTTCTCGGTCAAGCTGGCCGACGCGGCCAAGCGCGCTGGGCTGGCGCTGGAATTCGTCAAAGAGTCCAAAGAAGTCCTGGCCAAGGCGAAGCAGCGGCCGTCACTCATCATTTTCGACCTGAACTTCGATGCCGCACAGCCACTGAAGCTGATTGCCAGGCTGAAGGCGGATTCGGAAACCAAGGGGATCAGCTTGCTCGGCTACCTGTCCCACGTGCAGGGAGAACTGAAGCAGCAGGCCCACGAGGCCGGATGCAACATGGTGCTGGCGCGATCGCAGTTCTCACAGAACATGTCCGAGATTTTCAGGCGCCACTCGGCGTGAAGCGGGCCAGCGCTTCCACCTTGCCGCGGGCCGCGCCGCTGCCGCGGCGAGGCCGGCGAGGCCGCCACCGGCGATGAGAACCGAGGGCATCGGCAGCTAGTATGCCATGTTGCCGGTGGGACAGACGGTCGCCTGCGGGGTTTCGTGATAGAATTCAATTCAATTCAGTTAGGAGTTTCGCAATGACGATCTCCCGTAGACGGTTACTGCAAACGGCATGCGTCGGCGCGTTCGTGGCTCGAGCGCAAACCCGGCCCGACAAGCTGCTAAAGCGCGACTTGGGCCGGTTGAACTTCGAGGCGACAACCCTGGGTCTGGGCGGTCAGGCTTCCCTGCAATGGACACCCGAGGGTGTGGACCCCGTCCGCATCATCCACAAGGCCTTTCGCCTGGGCATCAACTACTTCGACACGTCAAACGCCTACGGTCCCAGCCAGTTGAACTACGGCAAGGCCTTCCGCGAGCTGCACCTGATCGCTGGCGAACCTGGGTACAACCAGAAGCTGCGGGAATCCATCTTCCTCACCAGCAAGACCGGTCTCCGCTGGGCCAAGGGTGGCATCAACAACTCCAACATCCGCAATTTCGGCAATGGACCGGAGGACTCGCACACCGCCGACGACGTCCGGCGCACGCTCAGCCAGATCTTCGGCGATGGAAAGGGCAACTATCCCAAGGGCGCGTACCTGAACCTGGTGCTGTGCCATGCCCTGGTCACTCTGGAAGAAGTGGAGGCCCTCTACACCGGGCTCGAAAACACCGACCCCAAGGCCGAGGACATCGGCGCCCTGGCCGTTCTGCGCGATCTGCGCGACGGAAGCAATCTCACCGGCCTCAACCCGAAAGAGGAAAAGCTGATCCGCCACATCGGATTCTCCGGCCATCACTCGCCGCCGGTGATGATGGAGATGCTGCAGCGCGACACGGGGAACTTGCTGGACGGCATGCTGGTGGCCATCAACGCCAACGACCGCCTCAATTTCAACATGCAGTACAACAACATTCCAGTGGCCGCCGCGCGCAAGATGGGCCTGATTGGCATGAAGACCTTCGCCGATGGATCCATGTATGGCAAGCCACCGGTGTTCTCCAGCAAGCCCTCGCAGGTAATCCGCACCGTCGGCAGCCCGTCGCTTGCCAGCCATCCGCTGATCCGGTATTCGCTCACCACGCCCGGCATCTGCACGCTGATCGTGGGCACGGGCCAGATCGACGACGATCCCAAGAAGTGCCAGTTGGAGCAGAACCTGATTGCCGCGCAAGTCAAGCCCAACGACCTGTCGGTGTCCGACCGCCGCGCCATCGAGAAGACCACGGCCACGGTCCAGGGAGGTAAGACCAACTACTTCCAAATGCCGCACCAGGATCTGACGCCGCCGCGGGATGTGGCGCTCGCACAGGACGCGGCCGGCGGGAAGCGCATCGTCAAGCTGACGTGGCAGACCGCCTACGCCGGCAGCGAACCCATGTCGCACTATGAGATCCTGCGCGATGGCCAGCAGATCGGCCGCATGGATTACCGCGCGCAAGTCGACAAGACTCCATTTCTGTTTGAAGACAAAACTGCCGCGGCAGGCGCTCACCAATACGCGGTCGCGGCGGTGGACGCGATCGGCCGCCGCGCCGAAGCGGGCGGCCTGACCGCCTCGGTATAAGGGGGCGGCAGCAGGAACCTAAGAAAGTCCTAGCATGCCCCAGATTTTCAAGCGCCACGCGGCGTGAAGCGGGCCAGGGCTTCGACCTTGCCCCGGGCCGCGCCGGCGTCGATGGATACGGCCGCGATGGCGACCCCTTCCAGGAACGTGGGCACGCGCCCGGCGGCTACCAGGGCGGCGGCGGCGTTGACCAGGACGATGTCGCGCTGCGGGCCGCGCTGGCCCGATAGAACCGCATTGGCGATGGCCGCGTTGCGCGTCCGGTCGCCACCCTTGAGGTCCTCGGGGACAGCCGTGCGGACCGCGAAATCCGCCGGCTCGAGCGTGCGGCGCTCCACTCTGCCATCCCGGATCTCAAACGCCAGCGTGGGGCCGGTGGTGGTGATTTCGTCCAGACCATCGGAGCCGTGAACTACGAAACCGCGACTCAGTCCCAAAGCCGCTAAGGCTCCGGCGATCAGCTCGGCAGCCTTAGGCGACGGCGCGCCGGCCAACTGGGCGGTGGCGCCGGCGGGATTGGTCAGCGGGCCGAGCAGGTTGAAAACCGTGCGCATCTTGAGGTCGACGCGCACCGGCTGGGCGTGCTTCATGGCCGTGTGGACCGCCGGGGCGAAAAGAAAACCGATGCCCACCTCGCGGATGGCGCGCGCCGCCTGGCCAGCCGAAAACGCGATGCCGATCCCCAGAGATTCCAGCAGATCGGCGCTGCCGCACTCGCTCGTGATGGAACGGTTGCCGTGCTTGGCCACGCGCACACCCGCGCCCGCCACCACAAACGCGGCGATGGTCGAGATGTTGAACGTGCCGGCACAGTCGCCGCCCGTGCCGCACGTATCCAGCAGGGGCTCGCCGCCGAGCTGGTGATCGATGGGCTCGGCCATCTGGCGCATGGCGCGCGCAAAGCCCACCAGTTCGTCCACCGTCTCGCCCTTCATCCGCAAGGCGATCAGGAAAGCCGCGATCTGGGCGTGGGTGGCCCGGCCGGTGAGGATGGTTTGCATCGCCGCCAGCGCATCCGCCGGCGACAGGTTCTCCCGTTCAGCGACGCGCTCGAGGTACGGCAGAAGGGACATGATAATATGTGGAAAGGTTTGGCTTTCTCGCCATACTAACACAAGCGGACTTCCATGAAAATTCATGAGTATCAGGCCAAGGCCATCCTGGCCCAGTTCAACGTACCCGTGCCGCGCGGCGAAGTGGCGTACACCGCCGAAGAGGCGGAAGCCGCCGCCAAGCACATCGGCGGCAGCGTGGTGGTGAAGGCCCAGATCCACGCCGGCGGACGGGGCAAGGCCGGCGGCGTCAAAGTGGCCAAGGACTCCACTGAGGCCGCCGAATTTGCGCGCCAACTGATCGGCATGAGGCTGGTCACCCGCCAAACCGGGCCGGAAGGGCGTATCGTGCACCGCCTGCTGGTGGAAGAGACTCTGCCCATCGAGCGCGAGTTGTATCTGGGNNGTGTTCATGGCTTCGGCGGCGGGCGGCATGGAGATCGAAGAGGTGGCCGCCAAAACGCCCGAGCTGATCCTGAAGGAAACCTTGCAGCCGGGCGTGGGCCTGGCGCCCTACCAGGCGCGCAAGCTGGCCTTCGGAATTGGGATCCCCGCGGCCAGCGCCAACGCCGCCGCGGCCGCCATGGTGGCGCTGGCCAAGGCCTACCTGGCGATGGATGCTTCCCTGGCCGAAGTCAATCCGTTCATTCTCACCAGGGACGGTAAGGTCTACGCGCTCGACGCCAAGATCAACTTCGACGACAACGCGCTCTACCGGCACAAGGAGCTGCTGGACCTCCGCGACCTGAATGAGGAGGACCCGCTCGAAGTCGAGGCCTCGCGCTTCGGGCTGAACTACATCAAGCTGGAGGGCACGGTGGGATGCATGGTGAACGGCGCCGGCCTGGCGATGTCCACCATGGACATCATCAAGCACGCCGGCGGAGAGCCGGCGAACTTCCTCGACGTGGGCGGCGGCGCCAGCGCCGACCAGGTCAAGAACGCGTTCCGCATCCTGCTCACCGATAAGAACGTGAAGGCCGTGCTGATCAATATTTTCGGCGGCATCCTGCGCTGCGACACGCTGGCCACCGGCGTGGTGGCCGCGGCCCGCGACCTCCACGTCGCAGTGCCCATCGTGGTGCGGATGGAAGGCACCAACGTGGAGAAGGGCCGGCAGATCCTGATGGAGTCGGGGCTGAACTTTACGGTGGGGCTGGATATGCGGGACGCGGCGCGGAAAGTGGTCGGGCTGGCGGCTTAAGATGAGCGTACTTGTAGACCGGAATACTCGACTGATGGTGCAAGGATTCACTGGCAAGGAAGGCACTTTCCACACCCAGCAAGCCATCGCCTACGGCACGCACGTGGTGGGCGGCGTGGTTCCCGGCAAGGGCGGCACGAAGCATCTGGATCTGCCGGTTTTCGACACGGCGGAGCAGGCGGTGAAAGAAACGGGCGCCAACGCATCGGTGATTTTCGTGCCGCCGCCGTTCGCCGCCGATGCCATCATGGAAGCCGCCGACGCGGGTCTGCCGCTGGTGGTTTGCATCACGGAAGGCATCCCGACGCTGGACATGGTGCGGGTGTGGCAGTTCCTCGAGGGCCGGCGGACGCGCCTGATCGGGCCCAACTGCCCCGGCATCATTTCCCCCGGCAAGTGCAAAATCGGGATCATGCCGGGGCACATCCACAAAGAGGGAAACGTCGGCGTGGTCTCGCGCTCGGGCACCTTGACCTACGAGGCGGTGGGACAGTTGACCAGGCTCGGGATCGGGCAATCGACGTGCATCGGGATCGGCGGCGATCCCATCATCGGAACGAATTTCGTGGACGCGCTGGAGTTGTTCAACCAGGACCCGGAGACCGAAGCCATCGTCATGATCGGCGAGATCGGCGGCAACGCCGAAGAGACGGCGGCGGCTTACGTGAAGGCCAACGTCCGCAAGCCGGTGATCGGGTTCGTGGCCGGCCAGACGGCGCCGCCGGGACGCCGCATGGGCCACGCCGGTGCCATCATCGCCGGTGGCTCGGGCAAGGCGTCGGATAAGATCGAGGCCATGCGGCAGGCGGGCATTACGGTGTGCTCCACACCGGCCGAAATCGGAGAGAAAGTGCAGAGCCGTTTATGAGTTTGGAACGCACATTCGCCATCATCAAGCCCGACGCGGTGGCCGCCGGGCACGCGGGCGAGATTCTCGCCACCATCGAGAAGGCCGGTTTCCGCATCCTGTCCCTGCGCATGACGCGCCTCACCGAACCGCAGGCCAAGGGATTCTACGCGGTGCATTGCCAGAAGCCATTCTTCCCCGGCCTGGTGAAGTTCATGACCGAAGGGCCCATCATCGTGATGGCGCTGGAGCGCGAGGACGCCATCCGCCAGTGGCGCGAGACGATGGGCGCCACCAACCCGGCCAACGCCGCGGAGGGCACCATCCGCAAGCGGTTCGCGACCAGCATCGAGCGCAACTCGGTACACGGTTCGGACGCGCCGGAAACCGCGGAGACCGAGCTGCGCTTCTTCTTCAGCACGGCGGATCTGCTGTAGAAAAGGGGTCAGACGCATTTTCCCCATCACACATTCGGGAAAATGCGTCTGACCCCTTTTCTACTCGCACCGCAGGGCCTCTGTCGGGTCCACCTGTGTGGCGCGCCTGGCCGGAACCAGGCATGCAGCGGCCGAGACCAGGAGTAATACCGCGGCGGCGGCGATGAAAACCAGGGGATCGTGCGCGCTCACCTGGAACAACAGGCTGGCCATAAAACGCCCCAAGGCCAACGCCGCCATCGCGCCCCCTGCCAGGCCGGCAACGACCGGCATCATCCCCTGCCGTAGGACCATCTTCAGGACATTGCTTCGTGTCGCGCCCAGCGCCATGCGGATTCCCATTTCCGCCCGGCGTCGGGCCACCGCGTAGGAGACCACACCGTAGGTTCCGAAGGCCGCCAGCGCCAGCGCGGCGGCGGCAAACAGCACCACCAGCATCACCTGGAACCGGCGCTGAGCGACCGATCGCTCCATCACCTGATCGAGCGTGCGGACTTCGGGTATGGGCACCTCGGAATCGACGGCCCAGATGGCGCTGCGCAGCGCTGCCGCGATTCCGCGGGGATCCATCGCGGTGCGCACCAGCAGCGAACCCTGACGTTGCGCAAATTGCCAATATGGTTGGTACATCATGTTGACCGGGTCGTGGTCGAGGCTGGTACTGCGGATGTCCGGAGTTACGCCGACCACCTCCAGCAGACCGTTGCCGTTGTCGAGCTTTCGGCCAAGCGGGTTCTGCCCGGGCCATACGCGCTGCGCCAAACCGGCGGAGATGATGGTGACCTTGCGTTTCTGGTCCTGTTCCTGGAAATCGCGGCCATCGCGCAACGCAATCCGGAGCGTCTGGAAGTACCCGGGGCTGATGAACCGCACATTGGTGGAAGGCTTCTCCAGCAAGGGGCGCGGATCGTGTTCGGTTCCCACGATGTCGATCCAGATCTCCCCTTCGAGAGGCAAGGCGGAGACCAGCGCCACCGACTCAACGCCGGGCATGGCCGCCGCCTTCTCCAACACACGGCGGTAGAAGGCGGCGGACCGCGCGTCATCGCTATACCTGGTGGCGGGTAGAGACATGTCGAGCGCCATCACCCGTTCCACGTCGAAGCCCTTGTCTACGGTCATGACTCGCACGAAACTCGAGATCAGCAGTCCGGCGGTCACCAGCAGCGTGGCGCCGAGGCCCACCTCGAGGCTCACCAGAAGGTCGCGGATGCGCAGACCGCGCCGGCCTTCCGTACTGGTGCGGCTCCCGGATTTCAAGCTCTCGAACGGCGCCGCCGCGGCGCTGCGCAGTGCCGGGAGGATGCCCAGGACCGCGCCGGCGGCCAGCGACACGGCGAGCGCAAAGAGGAGCACACCGAGGTCCACATGCACCTCGTTCAGGCGCGGCAGGTCGATGGGCGCGGTTGCCAGGAGCGCCCGCAGGCCCCCGTAGGCCAGGGCAACTCCCAGCGCGCCGCCGGTGAGCGCAAGCAGCAAGCTCTCGACCAGGGACTGGCGCACCAGCCGGCCGCGACTGGCTCCCAGGGCCGTCCGGATAGCGGCATCCCGCGCCCGGCCCGCCGCGCGCACCAGCGAGAGGTTGGCGAGGTTGACCCACAGGATCATCAGCACGGCTCCCACCGCGGCCATCAACAGCACCAGCCCCTGGCGGACATCACCGACCATGCGTTCCCGCAGCGGCGCCATGCTGGCGTGCAGGTCCAGATTGTCGGGAAGCCTGGCGGAAATCCCCGCCTGCACCACGTTCAACTCCGCCCGCGCCTTGGCGATGGAGACCCCCGGGCGAAGCCGCGCCGTCACCCAGTAGTTGAAGTCGCCCATGTGCAGTTTCAGGTCGTCGTTTTCATAGCCCAGGGGCCTGAACACTTCGGTCTTGGCCGCGGCCGAGAACCCTGCAAACCCGGTGCCCACGGGATATCGGAAAGATGCAGGCAGCACGCCGACCACCTCGTGCGGACTGCCGTTCAGCAGGATCTTGCGGCCGACGATGGAGGGGTCGGAATGAAACCTGCGCCGCCACAGGGAATCGGCCAGGATGGCGACACCGTCATGCCCACTCGGATCCTCACCTTCCAGGAAGGACCGCCCAGCCGCGGCTGGATGCCGAGCACGGCGAATATGTTGGCCGAAACCCGGGCTCCCGAGACCAGCTCCGGCTCCCCCGCTCCGGTGAGGTTCACCGCGTTTGGCCGCACGACGCCGATGCTTTCCAAGGAGGTGGCCTGCTTCCGCCATTCGAGGAGAATGGCCAGGTTGATGGGGAGCGCGGGGTACAGTTTCGCAAACTTGGGTATGATCTGGTCGATGGCCACCAGGCGGTCCGGATCGCGGTATGCCGGGGGACGCAGCAGCACCCCGTTGACCAGGGAGAAGATGGCGGTGTTGGCGCCGATTCCCACGGCCAGGCTGAGCACCACCATGGCGGCGAACCCCCGGTCCCGCGAAAGCGCGCGGATGGCGTGACGGATCTCGTTGCGCATCACCTGTAATACGCACGAGGCCGCCTTTAGTTCCGACACTGCCCCACTACGAGGCCAGCTCTCCCACTTTGCGCAGCTCCAGCACCAGGTCGCCGGCGCCATCCACGAAGAAGGCGGGGGCGAACCGATTGCCCCACGCAATCTCGTCGTGCCGGTAAGAGTGCTGCGCCAGCACCGTCTGACTGAAGGTATCGTCGTAGGCTTTGATGAGGATCAGGACCTCCGCCTGAAGCCGCTCGAGGTCCCCGGCGGACTTGCCCCAAAGGGGGCTTTCGACGTCGATGGGGTGCACGATGGTCCAGGTGAGAGGAAGGAACAGCACCTGCTCGCGCTCCAGCCGCAGCATGTGATAACTCCGGCGGTGCTCGCCGTTGTCGGTCTCGACGGTCATCAGCAGCAGCTTGGCTTCCAGCTCCATCAGCGCATTGGCGCGGCGGTTGACCACGCGGAATTGCAGGCCGGCGCCGTCCTGGTACGGGGCGACCACCATGCCCTCGCTGAATCCAATTCTCGCCGAGGGCCGCGAGACGCGCCCAAACAGCAGGCCCGTAGCCACCGCAAAACCCAGCACTCCCACCAATGCTTCGAACGAAGCCACCACGTTCGCAGCCGTGCCTTTCGGTGAGATATTGCCGTACCCCACGGTGCTGAGCGTGTGGGAGCTGAAGAAGAAGTCGTTCAGGAAACGCCCCCACTCGGTGGGCGCATCGGCGCCCAGCAGTTGACCCGCTCCCAACCCATAATACGCGGCGGCGAACAGCGTGTTGGCCACCAGGTAGCCTGCGAACAGCGCCAGCAGGAAGCTCGGCCAACCCATGTTGATCAGGTGCAGGTAGGGATGAAAGTCGCGCCACGAGGCCCCGCGGCGGTGCACGTTGAAGCTGCCGTCCTTATTGATGACCCGCCGCAACGGACCTTCGAACTTCTGGGTCAAGCCGGGATCGAAACTGGGTTTCCGCATGCTGATGAGATCGCGCCCGATGGGAGAGAGATGCAACTGCTTGCACTGCTATGGTCGCGTAGCGCGCCGAAAATGAGTTCAGCTCGCTCTCCGAACGTTTCCGGAGGTTCCTCCCGGCGCCCCGGAAGATCCTGGCACGTGAAAGCCCCGCATCGCTGCCGCGGAACTTCAGGGGGGCGCGCCACCCTCGGGGACCTAAGCCGAACAGGATCAGGGCCAGCCCTAATAACGATGTTAACGCGCTCGTCTCAAATACCGTTTCGACTGCGTGCGGAGCTTCTACCCGTGCCGGCGCCAGCGCATAGTTGGGAATGACCACTTCGCCCAGCACGCCCCGTGCTTCGGAGGAGTCCTCGTTCAACGGCGTCAAAACGGCAAAGATTGTCGAACCGGACAGCCAGCCCTCCCAATGTGAAATGTCCCGCCCGTAGCCACTGCTGGTGCCAGTCTCCACCTGGTAATCGTCTAACAGTTGTACCCAGGCTTCGATCGTGAAGGGGACGTCCCATGTCAAAACTCTCAATCTCGAGGTCCCTTCAGGTACCCCGGCATGCGCATTTGCCGCTGAATCGACAGCGATGATGTACCCGGGCGCTTCGCCCAGCCGGTAATACGCGACCGGCGGATCGGCCAGAACCGGCGATTGACGAAGGCTACTGGCACAGAGTTCGGTAACTGCGAAGCCGGCCGTGACTGTGAACAGGATAGGGATCGAGCTCGCCATCCTCACATAAAGCCTCGTTCGATTAGGAGCCGGCCAGCGCTCATAATTAAGGTAGTACGCCGCCAGTGATTTATTTCTCACCCGAATATCCGCTGCGTTTCTCCACAATCTGCAACTTCCGGCGCGGCACGCGCGATAATGCGAATCTATGGTTCTGGAACTGGCGGGCGCGGCGGCGGCAGGCATCTGGATTTACCTGCTGCTCGGGCGCGGCGGATTCTGGCGCCTGCGCGACGCTCCCCCCGAAGGCGCGCTGCCTCCGGTGGCGCCCGGCGTGGTGGCGGTGATTCCGGCGCGGAACGAGGCCCTGCTGGTCGCGCGCGCCATTGGCTCGCTCGCCCGGCAGCGGTATCCCGGTGAGTTCCACATGGTGCTGGTGGACGACGATAGCGCCGATGGCACGGCCGCCGCCGCCCGCGGCGCGGCTCCGGCCGCGCTTCTCGATGTCGTCCCGGCCGGCCGCGTGCCCGCCGGCTGGACCGGCAAACTCTGGGCTGCCTCGGAGGGCATTCGCGCCGCCCGGCGTTTCCAGCCCGAATACCTGCTCCTCACCGACGCCGATATCGTGCATCCCCCGGAGAACCTGTCCGCACTGGTGGCGCGCGCCAGCTCTGGCGGCTACGACCTGGTCTCTTTCATGGCCACTCTGGAATGCCGGACATTCGCCGAGCGGGCGCTCATTCCCGCTTTCGTATTCTTCTTCTTCCTGCTCTATCCGCCGGGGACGGCCGCCGCCGGCGGATGCATCCTCATCCGCCGTGAAATGCTCGAGCGTGTGGGCGGCCTGGCTGCCATACGCGGCCAGGTGATTGACGATTGTGCCTTGGCCCGCGCCGTCCGGCGCCAGGGCGGCCGCGTATGGCTGGGTCTCAGCGCCGCCACCCGCAGCGTCCGCGGATACGCCACCTGGGCTGAAATCGGCCGCATGATTTCGCGCAGCGCGTTCGCGCAGCTCCATCATTCCGTCCTGCTGTTGATCGGCACCGTGCTGGGACTGGTGCTGACGTACATGGTCCCGCCGCTGCTGGCGCTCGCCGCGCCCGCCCCAGCGGCCGCGCTGGGCGCGGGCGCATGGTTCTTGATGAGCATCGCCTACTTCCCCGCCCTGCGGTTCTACCGCCGCTCGCCCGTGTGGGCCCCACTGCTGCCCGTCGTCGCGGCCTTCTATCTGGCCGCCACCATCCATTCCGCCGTGTGCTATTGGCGCGGCGCCGGCGGCACATGGAAGGGCCGCGTCCAGGACCGGGCAGTGTAAAGCTGGATGCCATCATGATGGTAAAAGTGTTATCATGCCACCATGGTGCGGACACAGGTTCAGTTAACCGAGCGGCAACTCGATACACTGCGCGAATTGTCGACCGCGACCGGAAGGTCGGTGGCCGAGCTGGTGCGGCTCGGCGTGGAACTCTACCTGAGTTCACAGCACCGGCCCAGCCGGAAAGAGCAGATCGACCGCGCCCTCAGGGCGATCGGCAAATTCTCTTCGGGCCGTAACGATGTCAGCGTTCATCATGACCGTTACTTGGCCGAGGCTTTCATGGAATGATTGTCTTCGTCGATACTTCGGCGTTCTATGCAGTACTCGACCAAGACGATATCAACCACAAGCGGGCCAAGAACGCATGGACGGACCTGCTCGCCGGCGACGCCAGGCTTCTGACCAACAACTACGTTTTGCTGGAGACCGGCGCTTTGGTGCAAAAACGACTGGGCCCGGCTGCTCTGAGGCTGTTCTATCAGGATGTTGTGCCCCTGCTCGCGGTGGACTGGATCTCCCAGCAACGGCACCAGGCGGGTGTCGAAGCGCTGCTCGCCGCCGCGCGCAGAAAGTTGAGCCTGGTTGACTGTATCAGCTTTCAAACCATGCGGGAGTACGGCGCACAGACCGCCTTCTGCTTCGATTCTCACTTCCGCGAACAAGGCTTCACCATTCTGCCGGGTGCTTAACCGTTCTCGGGGACGGCTGGCCAGGAATGCGCCGCAAACTGGGGCCAGACATGGATTTCCGGCGCGGTTTGCAGGAAATTCGCTGCCTCTCCCTGCTGGCCACGGAGGCTGTGATAAACTCGGTGTTCCGCATCTGAGACTTCGGAGAATGGAGAGGCTCTTCGCTTGAAACTCGCTCCGGTCGACTACACCATTCTGGCCGTTTATTTCGCCTTTGTTCTAGGCATCGGGTGGATGCTTCGGAAAAAGATGTCCACCAGCGGCGATTTCCTTCTTTCCGGACGTTCGGTTCCCGTCTGGATCACCAGCCTGGCGTTCATCGCGGCCAACCTGGGCGCGCAGGAACTGGTCGGCATGTCCGCCTCGGGCGCCAAGTACGGCATCATGACCGCCCACTTCTATTGGATCGGGGCCATTCCGGCCATCCTGTTCGTGGGAATTTTCATGATGCCGTTCTACTACGGCAGCAAAGCCCGCTCCGTTCCCGAGTATCTGAAGATGCGCTACGACGAAAAGACGCGCACCTACAACGCCTTCTCCTTCGCCGTGATGACCATCTTTTCCTCGGGAATCTCCATGTATGCCCTGGGCAAGCTGCTGCAATTGGTCCTGGGCTGGGACTTCAGTGTCTCGATCCTGGTCTCGGCCGCCATCGTTTTGGTCTATACCTTCCTCGGCGGGCTCACCAGCGCCATATACAACGAGGTTCTCCAGTTTCTGTTGATAGTCGCCGGTTTCTCTCCTTTGGCGATGCTCGCCGTCGCCAAAGCCGGAGGCTGGCACGGCATCCAGACGCGGCTGGGCGCCATGACGCTTGCCGGCGGCATGTCCGGGAAGGTAATGACGCACGCCTGGACTTACATGGGAAGCCCGCACTCCAATCCCATGGGCGTTGAGCTTTTCGGGTTGGTGGCGGGCCTCGGGTTCGTGCTCTCGTTCGGCTACTGGTGCACGAACTTTCTGGTGGTGCAGCGCGCCATGGCGGCCGATTCCATGAACTCCGCCCGCCGCACCCCTCTCATCGGCGCCTTCCCCAAGATGTTCCTCCCCTTCATCGTCATCGTCCCCGGCATCGCCGCCGTGGCCCTCGCCAAGATGAACGTCGGCTA
Source organism: Bryobacterales bacterium (assembly GCA_003142355.1). The sequence goes on along the minus strand of PLMF01000375.1, from coordinate 57 downwards.
CAGCATCCCGCTTGACCCCAACGGCGCTCCCAACTACAACCTGGTCATCACTACCCT
>PLMF01000050.1 GCA_003142355.1 Bryobacterales bacterium | reverse complement strand
CAAGTTGCCGAAGCCCGTGCGAATAATCATTGGCAACCTTTCCGATACCGATCGCGTGCTCGTCGGCTTGGATTTGCGCCCGGCCGATTAACCGAGACGAACGCCCATGAAAACGAACGAAGCCAGCCGCGCGACGCAGTCCCTTGAGAAGTCCCTGGCCACCCGGCCCATGGGCAAATTCGTCTTGCGGCTGTTCGTGGCGGGGGCCACGGCCCGATCGCACGAAGCCGTCCTGCATGTCCGTCAACTATGCGAAGCGGAACTGAAAGATAACTTCAAACTGGAAGTGATTGACATCTATCAACAGCCCAAACTGGCGCGCAAGAACCAGATCGTCGCGACCCCGACGCTCATCATTGCATTCCCACCGCCGTTGCGGCGGTTCATCGGCAACCTGACGAATATCACCGGCCTGTTCGTCGAGTTGGACTTGAGCCCAAAAGGTAAAATCGCACTTTGAAAACTACGCCACCCCAGGGCTCCTCCCGCCCCGCGCCGCCCGGCGAACTCGCCGAACTCCGCGCCCGCCTGGCCGACGCCGAGGAAACGCTCCGCGCCATCCGCAGCGGAGAAGTGGATTCGGTGATGGTCGCGGGCAAAGAAGGCTCACAAGTGTTCACGCTGGACGGCGCCGAGCACGCCTACCGCGTGCTCATCGAATCCATGAACGAAGGGGCGCTGACGCTGACGGCGGACGGGATGATCCTGTATGCCAACCAGTGCTTCGCCCGGATGCTCAAACGCCCGCTGGAGCAGGTGGTGGGTTCCTCCTTTCACGACTTGCTCTCCACCGAAGACCAGGCCACGCTCCGACGGCTCCTGAAACTGGCCGACAAGTCCGGTCCTAAAATCCAAGTGCAGTTAAAGGCCGGCGACGGTTCGCAAATGCCGGCGCAAATATCGAGTTGTCCGCTGGCAACGAACGGTGCCGAAAGCGCGAGCTTCGGCATCGTGGTGACCGACATGACGGAGGCCCGGCACAACGAGGAAATGCTGCGGGCCTTGACGCACCGCGTGGTGCAAGTGCAGGAAGCCGAGCGCGGGCGCGTGGCCCTCGAATTGCACGACAACATTACCCAGCTTCTCTGCGCCGTCCTCGCGCGCTGGGCGGCACTGGCGAACAAACTGCCGGCGCGCGAGAAAGCATCGCGGGGAGAGGTGATGAAACTCAGCCAGATGCTCGGCCAGACGGTCGAAGAAGTGCAGCGCATCGCGCGCAATCTGCGGCCCAGCGTCTTGGACGAGCTGGGCCTGGTCCCCGCCCTGCGCGCCACCTGCACGGAGTTCGCGGAGCGGACGGGCGTGTCCCTCAAGCTGGCCTGCAAGCGGTTGACCGCCCGGCTGCCTGCCGAAGCCGAGTTGGCGCTCTACCGCATCCTCCAGAAAGCTTTGGAGAATGTGGAGAAGCACGCACGCGCCCACCACGTTACCGTGTGCCTGAGGCAGCGCACCTTCGTTCAGTTGACGATCAATGACGACGGGATCGGCTTCAACCCGGAACATCACGCGGCCAGACGAAAAGGAAAGGGCGGCCTTGGTCTGCTCAGCATGCGCGAGCGGGCGACCTATGTGGGCGGCGCCTTCAAGATCAAATCCGTTCGCGGCGCCGGCACGGAAATCGAGGTGCTCATTCCCCTGCCGCCAGGTGCCACGGCGGCTAACTGAACTAACTTATGAAACGAATCACTGTTCTGCTGGCGGAAGACCACATGATCGTGCGCGAGGGTTTTCGCAAGATGCTGGAGTTGGAAAATGATCTTCAAGTGGTCGGCGAAGCGCAAGACGGCCGCCAGGCCGTCGCCCTGGTCAAAAAACTTCGCCCCGCCGTGGTGTTGATGGACATCGCGATGCCGCTGCTCAATGGTTTGGAAGCCACCCGCCAGGTGCTCAAAGCCGTCCCCGCCACCAAAGTCCTCATGCTTTCGGCGCACGGTGATGAAGAATATGTTGAAGAGGCGGCCAAATCCGGCGCGATGGGCTATCTGATCAAACACACCGCCGTTGACAGTCTGTGCCACGCGATTCGGGAAGTCCACAAGGGGAACACATTTTTGAGCCCGTCCATTCCCAAACATCTTCACAAACGGTATCGGAAAAAGTAGATGGATTGAGCCGGATTCTCCCAGGAGAGCAACGGTGAGGGCGGACGTGCATCAAATCACGGCAGACGACAGCCCCGAAAGCGTTCGGGGCTGCCGACGTGAAGTAACAGGCCGAGGTCGCGGAGAACTTGCAATTGCTGGCGAATTCCTGCCCCGTGTTACCTGCTCGCGATTTATCGGGGTTGTCTGGATGAAGTTTTTCCAACTCGCGGGTGAAATGGGGAGCACANNGTCTGCCGGCGGCACTTCAAGGAAGGCCGCGCCCACGGCTGAGGCCGCCAGCCCGTCGCAACGACTTGTCCGCCATAGCCCTGAGCCTGTCAGCGGTGAGTTTATCAAAGCCGCCGAACGGGCGACGGCGGAAGCCTCGGCGAAGGCGGACGGCGTGGCCATGCTTCGCATACCGCCTCGCCAAAACCGCCCGTCCCGCGCAAACTCGCTACATGGCTTGGCGCATCGACGAACACGTCCTTCGCGGCGAGATCGACAACCGCACTCGTGGACGGGTGACGGGGCGAGTCTGGTTCGCCGGCCGTGCGGAGCCGATCGAACTCGACCTCGCAGGCAACGCCTGGCGCGACCTCGCCGGGCGGCGGCTGGAATTTGTCAACCCCGCGCCCAAGCCCGGTCTCGCCGCCAGCTTCGCCGCGCGGCAGCACGGCACCACCGGCGACATCACCGCCTCACGCAAGGTCAAGGTGCCCGACATTCCCCTCGACCAGATCGGCGAATACTATGCGGTGCGCAAGCCGTGGCCCTGGCATTGGGGCAATAGCCTTTATCTTGAATGGCTCAGTGCCGCCAACGGCCGTGTCGTCATCGAGTCGGCCTCCTACCAGCTCACGATTTCGCCGGACTCGACCTGGGACATGACGCCTGCCGAGGAGGACGCGCAGCGCGCCGCCAATGCCGCCGCGCTGGCCGGCTTCATGAAGTCCATCGAGGAAGCCGCGGCCGCGGAACGCGCGGATGCGAATGCCGCCGACCGACCGCAAACCGAGGCGGAAGCCGAGAAAATGCAGGCCGAGTCGGACCGGCTGACCGACCGCATCATGGCGCGGATGGAGCGCGAGGGCGACGCGGCGGATTACGAGAAAATCCTCGCCGAGGAGTTGGAACGCGCCCGCCAGGAGCGCGGCGAGCCCGACCCCACCCCCGAGCAGGAGGCCGAGCGCGCCCACTGGGTCGAGGAGATGAACGCCGCCGCCGCCGAGGCGATGGATGTGGAGAAAGCCGAGACATGGAAGCGTGACGGCGGCGAGTCCGACGATTCCTTCGACGACAAGCATCCGCTGGCGGCGCGGGCGTTCGCGCTCACGCTGCGGGTGATGCGCGACGTGGAGGAGCGCGGCTGGATTCCGGCCAAGGCCGGCCAAGAGCATCCCGTGGCGGAGCTGATGACGGGCATCTCCAAGGCCGGGGCGAAGCTCGCGGGCGCGCTCGACGGTCGCGACGACTGGCCGCCGCCGCTGGAATTTTGCGCCGGAGTGATGGTGCGGCTGAAAAAAGCCGCTGGGTATCTGGAAGATGCGAAGCTGGCCGCCGAGTCCTGCCGCGAAGAATCCCTGGTGGAGCCGGCTTGGCTGGCGGAGGTGACGCGCGAAGCCGCCGCCATTGCGGCCGAGACCGACGCCCTCATCACCGGCCTGCGCGCCCGGCTGGAGCGCGGCCTCGACTGAAGGATTGCACCTCGTGCCCTACCCCTTTGCCTACGGCCTGAGCGGGCCGTTGGGAGATGATCCCAGAAAAATGCTACTTCTAGTCCGTGGTCTGATAGTCGGCATTCCGCTAGACTCCGCGGATGCCATCACGGGAACCGGTTCTGAAGAAGTTTGGCGGGAACGTTCGGGAGAAGCGGGAGGCGAGAAATCTCTCCCAAGATGTGTTGGCCGAGCAGGCCGACCTCTGGGCCCGGCACCGCAAAAGGCAGGATTGGGCATAACACAAGAAGCGACATGAGATTTTTGGCGTTTCACAAGCTTGGTGAGAACCGCAAAAGCCCGCGCATTTGGATCGAATCGCGG
>PLMF01000277.1 GCA_003142355.1 Bryobacterales bacterium | reverse complement strand
CAACTCCGCCAGGACGCCGACCTTGGCGTTGGGAGCGCCCGTCTCCGCCACCACCACTTCGATGCGCCGCCCGGGAAACTCGCGTTTCAACCGCGCGATATCCTCGAGCGCCGGGTCGCGCGGATCGCTGACGCCGAAGAGAATCTCGAACTCGGGATAATCCTGCGCCGCATGCGAGAAGATGGCCTCATAAAACCGCGGGTCCCGTCCGTGCACGGGCTTGAGGATGGAGAGCGGCAAACTCCCATCTCGACTGCGCGGAGCAGCCATGTGCCTGCCCCACCGCGCCGCGGCCACAATCGCGAGCAGGTAGTACGCCGCCGCGGCCATCGCCGGAATGGCCAGCCAGATCACAACGACACCAACGCCACTCCACAGATTACCAGTGACGCCCCCACCCAGCGCAGCCAGTTCACATGCTCTTTCAGAACATACTTGGCCAGCACGGTTTCGAGCACGTAGGTGACGGCCGTGGCCGGAACCGCAAAGCTGAGATCGGCGATGGTCAGCAGCCCCAGGTAGGCGAAGAAGGAAACCGCCATGGCCGCGACGGCGGCGATCACGAAGCGGTTGCGGGCCAGCACGGCGATAGCGCGCCGGATGGCGCCGGGGCGGAAATCGCGGATCTCGCCGTGCCGCCGCATGCCCGCCGCCTGGAGCACTTCACCCGCCGTGGTGGACGCGACGATGATGCCGATGAGCAGGAACCTCATTGGCTTGGCCCCGCCCTGGTCTGTGGAACGCTGCCGCCGCTGACCAGGGCCACCCCGGCCACAATCAGCCCGATTCCGGCCCAGCGCTGCATGGTGATCTGCTCGTTGAGCAGCACCTTCCCAACGATAGCCACGAACACGTATCCCACCGCCGTCACGGGCAGCACATAGCTGAGGTCCGCCCAGCTCAATAGCGCCATGCGCGAGAGCATCCACACAATCATGAGCAGGACGCCCAGCGCGACCCAGGGATGGAACAGCACGGTGATGTATGCGAGCGGAGTGGCCAGCGACGGCGGCATGCCGCGCTTGAGGAAGAAATTCCCAAAGACATTGCTGAACACTACGACGACGGCGAAGCTCCAGGTCTTGAGTCGAAGTCGCGCGTGTTCGTGGGTCATGCGCGGGTTAGTCGCCCGAAGTCACGGGCGCGGGCGCCGACTCCGCGGCCGCCTTGTGCGCGGCCACAAACTTCTTCCGCTTGGACCGCAGCGCCAGGTACTCCCGGGCTTCCTTGGTCAGGCGTCTCCGTTCGTCCCCGTTGAAGATCGCCTTCTTCACGATGCGCCAGATCACACGCAAGCGGAAGAAATACTCGCCATAGAAGCGCTCGACCCACTCGACCAACTCTCCGCGGTCCAGCCCCGGATAAACCACGTTGGGAAGCTGGTGCCCGGTTTCATCGGTCATGGAATCGATGGTGATGAGGTTGTTCTTCTTGACGTAATCGTAGAACTCCGTCCCCGGATACGGATGGGCGATGGAAACCTGGATGGTTTCCGTGTCCAGCCGCTTGGCGAAATCGATGGTCCGGCGGATGCTCTCCCGCGTCTCGCCCGGCAGCCCGATAATATAGTCGCCGTGAACCAGCAGGCCGAGTTTCTTGCAGTTCGCCGTAAAGCGCTGGGCCATCTCCACGGTGGCGCCCTTCTTGATGTTCTTCAGGATCTGCGGGTCGCCCGATTCGTACCCCACGATCAGCAGCCGGCAGCCGGCTTCCTTCATGGCCTTCAGGGTTTCATAGTCGGTGGTGACGCGCGAGGTGCACGACCAGGTGAAGTTCAACGGCTTGAGCTTCTTCGCCAGCTCGATGGTGCGCTCCTTGCGGTAATTGAAGGTGTCGTCGTCGAAGAAAACCTCTTTGATGTTGGGGAACTGCTCCAGCGCGAAGCGCACTTCATTGGCCACGTCGCCGGACGAGCGCAGGCGCCAGCGGTGTCCCGAGTGGGTCTGCGGCCACAGGCAGAACGTGCACAGCGCCGGGCATCCGCGTGAGGTGTACATCGAAACGAAGGGGTGCTGCAGGAACGGCACGTTGTAGCGCGTGATGTCGAGATCCCGCTTGTAAACCCTGGTCACCCACGGCAGCGCATCCAGGTCTTCGATAGCCGGCCCTTCCGGGTTGTTGACGATGGAGCCGTTCTTTCGGAAACTCACGCCGGGCAGATCCTCCAACGGCTTGCCGTTGGCGTAGTCCACGATCTGGCGATCGAACTCCCGCCGCACCACGAAATCGATGGCCTTGGCGCCGCGCAGCGTCTTCTCCGGCTCGGTGGTCACCGGCGGCCCGACAAACGCCACCTTCAGCTTGGGGTTCGAGTCCTTCATCATCCCGGCTATTTTGGTGTCCACGTTGAAACCGGGAGTGGACGTGAACAGTACCAGCAGCTCGAAATCCTTGGCCATCCCGACCGTCTGCGCGATGGAGATCTTGTGCGGCGGCGCGTCCACCACTTTGCTGTCCGGGAGCATGCCCGCGGGATAGCACAGCCACACCGGATACCAGTACGACTCGATTTCGCGCGAGGCCGGCCAGCGGGAACTGGCGCCGCCGTCAAACCCTTCAAAAGACGGCGGATTCAGAAACAGTGTTCTCATCTGCTCTCCAGTGGAACGAGCTCCCGGCGGCGCTATTGGTTGTCGACGTCACCGGTCGCGCCCGGTTTTGAGCTGTCAATCGAGAAATGGCTGAAGTCGATGGTCAGCTCCGCCTTGCCCGCCAGCCGGGTATCCACTACGCTCTGCACTTGCAGGGGCACCGAAATCCCGTCCCGAATCTCATACTTTCTTACGAATGCGACTTTCTTCAGGAAAATGGACGGACTTCTTACCAGATACCCGGATTCCTGCACGCGCAGGTAGGTGCCCGCATCGATCCAGAGATCGCCCTTGAACAGGCCCTGGCGTTTCTGGCGCGGCGTCACCTGAAAGACATAAACGCCGCGCCCTTCGAATTGGTCGCGGCCTTTGTACTTGAACTTGTAGTTCGCCGGGGTCACGGCCAGCGACGGAGCCTGGTCCTTCTGTGCCCCGGCCTGGGCCTCGGCCTCGGCCGCGAGGTACCGCGCGATCACTTGGTTCTTGACCGTGCCGTCGCCCTCGAACCGCAGCATCTCGTAGGTAATGCGGCCCAATGCGGAGATGCGCCGCAGGGCGTGCAACCGCCCTTGCTTCTTCAGTCTGGGGAGGGACGCCTGGATCTCCACGTCCATCGAGGCGCCNNACTAGGACGCGGACCTTCAATTTGAACCCCACAACCTGAATAGGACGAGAATATCCAAGTCTAGCAGGATCACCGACGCCACGGTGAGCCCCGGGTGCTACGCTTGGGTCATGCCGTACCAAATTGGACGCGGGCGCCGGGGCTTCGGTTCCCGAGCCACCCGCATCGCTATCTTCGTCATCCTCGGCCTGGTGCTTCTGAGCGCGCGAGTTCTGGCCTCGTACACCATCGAAATCGAATGGTGGAAGGAGTTGGGCCAGTTCCGCACCTGGCTCAGCATTCTCTACTACAGCATGGCGCCGCTCACGGCCGCCACACTGCTGGCGTTCGCGGCCTTGTGGATCGCGCACGCGCGCGCCCTCAAGTTCGCCGGAATCTCGCTGGGCGAGCGCCCCATCTACGCGCGAATCAGCGCGCTGGCGCTGCTGCTGGTGGGCTACCTGATCGCCGCCTCGTCGATCGACACCTGGACCGTGGTGCGTTTCGCCGGCTCGCGCGGCCTGCCCGCTGCGGCGACGGTGTGGCGCGACGCCATCTTCCAGAAACCGCTCTCCTTTTACCTGTTCGACCTGCCTTTCTACCTGCTGCTGCGCAGTTACGTGCTGGCGCTGGTGATCGTCTGCATTCTGGTTTATTGGATGGCGGCGCGCGGCTGGCAACTGCGGCACAAGTTCGGGGAGTTGCAGGATGCCCGCGAGCTGGATTTGACCTTTCTGCGCCTGGAAGGCGGTTTGGAATCCCGCTTCCTGCGCGGCGCCACGGTGGTGCTGCTGCTGGCCATGGCTCTGCGTTTCTTCCTGGGACGCTATGAGATGCTCTACAACGAGCACGGCACGTTTCTGGTAGGC
>PLMF01000358.1 GCA_003142355.1 Bryobacterales bacterium | reverse complement strand
GTGATTCTGCCGGATTCCACCACGCTGGCGGATTACCTGCTGGACAAGACCACGCAGCTTGTGGACAGGCTGCTGGTCTACCCCGAGCGCATGCGCCGCAACCTGGATCTCACGCGCGGCCTGGTCTTCTCCGGCCAGTTGCTGCTCGATCTGGCCGCCGCGGGGATGTTGCGGGAGCAGGCCTACCGCGTTGTGCAGGCCCACGCCATGCGTGCCTGGGAAGAAGAGTCGGACTTCCGCGCGGCCATCGAGGCGGACCCGGAAATCCGCGCCGTGCTGAAGCCGGAACAGATCGCCGAAGCATTCTCGCTGGAACGCCAACTGCGGAACGTAGACAGGATCTTCGCGCGCGTGTTCGGCGAGTAAGAGGCGCCGGCTTGGAGAAGCAATGGGAGACCGTCGCCCGGATGAGCTTCGACCGTCTCCGCCGATGATGGAAGTTCAAGCAATTGAAAGGAGTCGCGGCCGATATGACGAAACGCCAAGGCCTGACTCTGGCTGTGGCGGCACCTTTAGCCGGGTTAGCCCTCGCAGCTTTAGTCTTAATAGTAGTGTTGCTCCTGCCTGTGATCTACACGAGCGCCCTCCCTTCGACCACACTGACGGCCCAGCCTGCAAAAAAATAGGGAGCTTGCAGCCCAAAGGCTCCACGCACTGACGCAAGACCAAACCTCAGGGGTGAGGCGGATTGGCGGGCGTACAATGGAGGTATGGAGTTCACGCCCTCCAACTGCCGGCCGGCCCTGTTCGCCTCCGATTAGCTCCACACCGCTCCTTGCGGCGCGCGCCTTCCGGCGCGCAGGTCATCAACCATTACAAACAGACAGGAGATTGGTATGGACGGTCTTCCGACACTGATCGGTCCTCTTCCGGGCCCGCGCGCGCGGGCCATCATCGAACGCGACGCGCGCGTGGTCTCGCCGTCGTATACGCGGAGCTATCCGTTGGTGGCGGAGCGCGGCGAGGGCGCCATCGTCGAGGACGTGGACGGCAATCGCTTTCTCGATTTCAGCGCCGGCATCGCGGTGGTGGCGACGGGGCATTGCCATCCACGGGTGGTGGAGGCGATCCAGAAGCAGGCGGCGCGGCTGATCCACATGTCGGGCACGGATTTCTACTACGAGGAGATGGCGGCGCTGGCGGAGAAACTGGCGGAGATCGCGCCGGGGGACGGGCCGCGGCGCGTTTCGTTCGGGAACTCGGGGGCCGAAGCCATGGAAGGCGCGATCAAGCTGGCCCGCTATGCCACCGGGCGCGACCAGATCATCGCCTTCTTCGGCAGCTTTCACGGGCGCACCATGGGGGCGCTCTCGCTTACGGCCCGCAAGGCCGTGCAAAGGGCCGGCTTCGGTCCGCTGATCCCGGGCGTGGTGCACGCGCCGTATCCCTACTGCTACCGGTGCCCGTTCGGCCGGCAACCGGAGGGGTGCGCGGTGGAATGCGTGAAGCACATCGAAGACACGCTCTTGAAGACCATCGCGCCGCCGGAGGAAACCGCCGCCATCGTGGTGGAGCCGGTGCAGGGCGAGGGCGGGTACGTGGTTCCGCCGAAGAAGTTTTTCGACGAGTTGGCGCGCGTGGCCCGCCAAAATGGTATTCTTCTGATTTTCGACGAGGTGCAGTCGGGGATGGGCCGGACCGGCAAGATGTGGGCGGCGGAGCATTTCGGCGCCGTGCCGGACATCCTGGCCGTGGCCAAGGGAATCGCCAGCGGTATGCCGCTGGGGGCCACGGTGGCGCGCGCCGACCTGATGACCTGGCCGCCGGGCGCGCATGCCTCCACGTTCGGAGGCAACCCGGTATGCTGCGCGGCGGCGCTGGCGACGATTGCGTTGCTGGAAGAAGGGCTCATGAAGAACGCCGAACGCATGGGCGCGCACCTCATGGACCGGATGCGCGACTGGCCGGCGCGGTTTCCCCAGGTGGGGGACGTGCGCGGGCTGGGACTGATGATCGGCATCGAGCTGGTGCGCGACCGCGAGACCAAGCAGAAGGCGCCCGAGTTGCGCGACCGGGTGTTGCGCCAGGCATTCGAGCGCGGCTTGCTGGTGCTGGGCGCGGGCGATAGCACCATCCGGCTGTGCCCGCCGCTGGTGATTACGCGCGACCAGTGCGATGTCGCCATGGAGACGCTGGAAGAGTGCCTCGGATGAAAACCCTCGACGTCGGCTGCGGCGTTCACAAGCAGCCCGGCGCCATCGGTATCGACCGCAATCCCGCCAGCCGCGCCGACGTCCTGGCGGACCTGGACCGGTTCCCCTACCCGTTCGCCGACAGCTCGTTCGACCGGCTGACGGCCATCCACGTGATCGAGCACGTAAACGACGTGATGCGCACCATGGAGGAGTTTCACCGCCTGGTGCGCGCGGGCGGCACGGTGCGCATCGAGACGCCGCACTACACCGATTTCAGCTCGTTCTGCGACCCCACCCACAAGAGCCACCTGAACAGTTTCAGTTTTCGCTACTTCGGCGAGGACCATGGCGGGTTCGGCTACTACTCGAAAGTGAAATTTCGTGAGATTTCCGTGCGGGTAAAGCTACTCGCATTCTGGAGGTGTCTCGGGTTCGAATTGCTGGTCAACCGCTTTCCTCGCTACCGGCGCTTTTGGGAATACTACCTTTGCTACGTGGTGCGCGGGAAGGCCATGGAGTTCGAGTTCGAAGTTCTGAAGTGATCGGGCTGATCTATCGCATGGCGGACGCGGTAAGGCGCCACTGGCTCAAAGACGACCATGGGCGAGTGGGCGAAGACCTGGCGCACCGGCACCTGCGCCGCCGCGGCTGCACCGTTGTGGCGCGGAATTACCAGCCGCGGTCGGGCGGGGGAGAGATCGACCTGGTGGCGTGGCACGGCGGCAACCTGGTGTTCGTGGAAGTGAAGACGCGCGCCAGCGCCGAGTTCGGAGAACCGGAACGGGCGGTGGATGCCGAGAAGCAAGAGCACGTGCGGCGCGCGGCCCGCGATTATGCGCGGCGCGCCGGCGTGGAATGGGAGCGCGTGCGCTTCGACATCGTCAGCGTGGTGCTCGAGAAACCGGCACGTGTCGAGTGGATCCGGGACGCGTTCCGCACGCGGTAGCGCCGCCGGTGGCAAGGGGGTGTGCCTTGGGCCCGGCGCTACCCACGCTATAATCATCTCTTGCTCAATCCTGCTGTTCACTGCGGAGGGATCTTCCCAATTGCCCGAATTGCGTAAGGACCCAATCACGGGGCGATGGGTCATCATCGCCACCGAACGCGCCAAACGCCCCAGCGATTTCATCCGGCAGCCGGTTCCGCCTGCCGCCCAGGGCGTCTGCCCATTCGACTACGGCCACGAGCACAAAACGCCGCCGGAGATCCTGGCCTACCGCAACAGCGGCGGGCGCAACGAGCCAGGCTGGCGCGTGCGGGTGGTGGCCAACAAGTTCCCGGTGCTGGGGATCGAAGGCGAGCTCAACCGCCAGGGCGAAGGCATGTACGACAAGATGAACGGCATCGGCGCGCATGAGGTGATCATCGAGACTCCCGAACACGCGGCGACGCTGGCCGAAATGCCGGAGCGGCAAATCGAAGAGCTGCTGTGGGCCTTCCGGGACCGGGTCAACGATCTGAAGAAAGATCGGCGGTTCCGCTACATCCTGCTGTTCAAGAACCATGGCGAGGCGGCGGGGGCATCGCTGGAGCATCCGCATTCCCAACTCATCGCGCTGCCGGTCGTTCCCAAGCGAGTTATGGAGGAGGTGGACGCCAGCAAGAAATTCTACGACTTGAAGGAGCGTTGCATCTTCTGCGACATCATCCGGGAGGAGAGCACGGCGGGGGTGCGCCTGGTGATGGAAACGGACCGGTTCACGGTGCTGGAGCCCTACGCGCCGCGATTTCCCTTCGAGACCTGGATTCTGCCGAAGCGGCACCAATCGCACTTCGAAGACTCGGACGCTCCCACGTTTCAAAACCTGGCCTGGGTTTTGCGCTCGACCATGCGCAAAATAGACAAGACGTTGGAGCGGCCGGCGTACAATTTCATTGTGCACAGCGCGCCCGTGCAGGAGGCGCCGCTGCCGTACTACCACTGGCACGTGGAGATCATGCCCAAGCTGACCAAGGTGGCCGGGTTCGAATGGGGAACGGGATTTTATATCAATCCGACGCCGCCGGAGGAATCCGCGCGGTTTCTGCGGGAAGCGGGTTTGGGGTAGCGCTTGCGCAGGCACGGCACGGTCTGGTATAAACGCTAGATCGTTCGACGTGCCAGAACTGGGCTGGCTATCATGCCCGAGACGAAGAAGAGTTTCGCTTCCAAAACCGCCGAAGGTCCAAAGGCGGCCTCGCGCGAGCCCGCGGCCGCGGCCGCAACGGTGGCGCCGCCGATGAGCTCCGAGACGCAGCTCGGCAGATTCGAGGCCGCCATGAAGTTGTTTCACGCGCGCGAGCTCAAACAGGCCCGGGAACTTTTCGTGGAGGCGGCGAAAGGCCCGGAACGCGACGTGGCGAATCGCGCGCAGTTGCATCGGGCCATGTGCGACCGGCGTCTGGAACAGGCCACCCCGAACTTGCGCTCGGCGGAGGATTACTACACCTACGGCGTGGCCGAGATCAACGCGCGCAATGTGGCGGAAGCGCGCGCGCACCTGGAACAGGCCCTCCAGCTTGCGCCGGGAGCGGACCACATCTATTACGCGCTGGCGCTGGCGCAGGCGCTGGGGGGCGACCTGGCCGGCGCCCATGAGAATTTGACGCGCGCCATCGAGTTGGAGCCGCGCAACCGCATCATGGCCCGGCACGACGCCGACTTCGCGCCGCTGGCCAATCAGCCGCCGTTCGACGTGCTGCTCTATCCGGAGAGGAAGGGCTGGTAAAGGAGACCGGCTTCCATCCCATGGAAGACACCTCACCACTCCGCGTGGTCGTCATCGGCGGAGGCACGGGGTTGTCGGCGGTTCTGGAAGGGCTGAAATATTACGCCCGGCCCGCCGATCCGGCGGCGCCGGCGGTAGATATCACGGCCATCGTCACCGTGACCGACGATGGCGGCAGCTCCGGCCGCTTGCGCCGGGAATTCGACGTGCTGCCGCCGGGCGACATCCGCAACTGCATGGTGGCGCTGAGTGAGGATTCCAGCCTGCTCTCCCGGCTGTTCCAGTTCCGGTTCCAGTCCGGCCGAGGGCTCAAGGGACACAGCTTCGGCAACCTGTTTCTGACGGCCCTGACCCAGATCATGGGCGACTTTCCGGAGGCGGTGAGAGCTTCTTCGGAAGTGCTCAAAATCGCGGGCCACATCTATCCCTCGACCACCTCGAACGTGGCCGTTGAAGCCACGCTGGCGAACGGCGTGCGGGTGGTGGGAGAAACCCGCATCAGCCGCAGCCGGCACAGAATCAAGCGCATTCGCCTGATTCCGCGCCAGGTGCGGCCGCTGGAGGCGGCTTTGAGCGCCATCGCCGAGGCGGACGCCATCACGCTGGGGCCGGGATCGCTGTTCACCAGCGTGATTCCGAACCTGCTGGTGGAAGGGATTCCTTCGGCCATCCGCAGATCGGCGGCGGTCAAGGCGTACTTCGTGAACCTGATGTGGCAGCCGGGCGAAACCACGAATTTTCGGGCTTCCGACCATGTGCGCGCGATCTACCAGCACGCGGGCCGGAAATTTCTGGATTACGCCGTGGTCAACATCCGGCCGATTCCCTCGGCCGTGAAGAAGCGCTACGCCAGGGAAGCCGCGCTGCCGGTGGAAAACGACGTCGACGCCATTTACCAGATGGGGCTCAAGGTGATGGCCGGTAACCTGGCGCAACATACCGGCAAGGTGCGGCACGACCCCGGCGCCACAGCCGCGGTGGTGGTAAAGCTGGCGCAGGAAGGCAGACGGCGGAAGAGCGGCCAGCCATAAGAGTAGTGTGGAGACGGACATCGGCCCCTAAGAACCGGCCTTTCGCCATACCAGCGTTTTCGGTTTGGCGACCATGGATCGTTGGCCTTTTGTTTTTAGCACAATACAGGTATAATAAAAAAAGAATAGAAAACTCGAAGGAAGACGCTTGCCCGTATAACTTTTTTATGATATGCTCATGAATGGATGGCGTACCCAGATACGCTGCTACATCTCACCAGGCGGCAAGGCCAAAATCGCCGAGTGGCGCGATGGGTTATCCACACAGGAGAGAGAGCCGACGCAGACGCATTCATTCGCATGATGCGAATGGTCACAGACTGGAGACCGCCGTACTACCGGCCTCAGCTACGATCTATCAAAGGCGTGAAGGCATCTCAAGCGCGGGGTTTGGGGGAGCTTCGCTGGATCTCAGGAAACAAGCAGCATCGCCTATTAGGATTCTTCGGAGAAGGTGTCTGGTATGCAGTACTCGGATGCACGCACAAGCAGAATATCTACAATCCAGCAGATGCGCTTGCGACGGCAGTCAAACGTAAGAACGAGATCCAAAAGGGAGAGGTAAAGACCATTGAATACGATCTCTAAGCTTGGCGAAAAGCTACGCGATCCGGAGTATCGAAAAGCATTCGTGGCCTCCCAGGTCAATATTGGAATTCCGTTTCAGATCCGGGCGATGCTGAAGAACCGTCCCGGCTGGACACAGGAGACTGTCGCGCAACGCGCCCAGATGCTACAGCCACGAATCTCCGGTCTGATGACTCCCGGAAAGACCCGCCCCAACATCGAAACCCTTCGTCGGATAGCGGAAGCCTTCGACTGCGGGTTAATCGTGCGCTTTGCGCCGTTCAGCGAGTTGGCGAGGTGGTCGGAGGAGTTTGATCCGGAGTCGTTCAGCGTCCCTAATTTTGATGAGGACTCCGGCTTCATTGATCGCAAGCCGCAGCAGAAGGCCTCCATCTTCCGAGGAACCGAACAACCAGAACTCGTAAACCGCCAACTAACGCCCGATCCAGCTCTGCTCGAACCGGCACAGCGCAAGGGGAATCTAACTTTCATGCAGCCGCCCGCGCAGGCCCTGGCTGTGCAAACAGCGCAGGGGTTGGGCGGCTGGGCAGGTGGATAGAGATGAAGCTACTGTCAGTGGGATTGGCGAGAGCACTGTGGCTCATGGATATAAATGAACTGAATCCAGGCGGCAAGGACATATTCACTCATTTATTCCCATCGCTCCTCGAAGATTACAAATTCAAGACCTGTCCAAAGCAAGGTGACGACCTCAGTGAGGGGATGAAGTGTAAGCGTTAGAGCAACCCATCT
>PLMF01000356.1 GCA_003142355.1 Bryobacterales bacterium | reverse complement strand
TGCCCCATTGAGACGCCGGAAGGCCCCAACATCGGCCTCATCTCGTCGCTCTCCTGTTTCGCCCGCATCAACGAGTACGGCTTCATCGAGAGCCCCTACCTGAAAGTGATCAAGGGTGTGGTCATCAACGAAGTCAGGATTCTCAATCCCGGCGACACCGACTACAAGGTGGGGGATATTGTGAAGCGGCCTGAAGCCGAGGAGGTCAACCGGAAGCTCAGCTCCAAGAAACAGCCCGCCGAGTTCGAAGCCCACTGCGAGTACCTCTCGGCGTGGGAGGAGGACAAGTACACCATCGCCCAGGCCAACGTGGGGCTGGACGAGAAGGGCCGCATCGTTCCCGATCTTTCCAACGCGCGCCAGGCCGGCAACTTCGTGCTCAAGCCGCGGGAGGAGATCGAGTACATCGACGTCAGCCCCAAGCAACTGGTCTCGGTGGCGGCGAGCCTCATTCCGTTCCTGGAAAACGACGACGCCAACCGCGCGCTGATGGGGTCGAACATGCAGCGCCAGGCGGTGCCGCTGCTGCGCGCCGACGCTCCCTACGTGGGCACCGGCATGGAGATGGTGACGGCGCGGGATTCCGGCGCGGTGGTGTTGTGCAAGCGCCCGGGCGTGGTGGATTCGGTGGATTCCGAACGCATCATCGTGCGCGTCGAGGGCGCCGCCCACGAAGGCCAGCTCTCGCGCGAGGTGGGCGCGGACATCTATCAGCTCACCAAGTTCAAGCGCTCCAACCAGAACACCTGCATCAACCAGAAGCCCATCGTGCGCGTGGGCCAGCGCGTCCCCAAGGGCGCGTGCCTGGCCGACGGTCCGTGCACCGATTTGGGTGAGCTGGCGCTGGGGCGCAACGTGCTCGTGGCCTTCATGCCCTGGCGCGGGTACAACTTCGAAGACGCCATCCTGGTGAGCGAAAAGCTGGTCAAGGAAGACTACTACACCTCCATCCACATCGAGGAGTTCGAAATCGAAGCGCGCGACACCAAGCTGGGCCCGGAAGAGATCACGCGGGACATTCCCAACATCGCGGACGCCTTCCTGCGCAACCTGGACGAAAGCGGCATCATCCGCATCGGCGCTACCGTGAAACCCGGCGACATCCTGGTGGGCAAGGTGACGCCCAAGGGTGAAACCCAGCTCACTCCGGAAGAGAAGCTGNNTGCGCGCCATCTTCGGTGAGAAGGCCGGCGATGTGAAGGATGCCTCGCTCTATTGCCCGCCCGGAATCGAGGGCACCATCGTCGACTGCAAGATCTTCTCGCGCAAGGGACAGGAGAAGGACGAGCGCTCCAAGTCCATCGAGGAATCGCAGATCCAGCGCCTGCAGCGCAACCTCCAGGACGAGATTCGCATCCTGACCGACGAACGCGCCAAGCGTCTGGCCGGCCTGCTCGAAGGCAAGAAACTGCTGGCCGACCTGCACGACGAAAAGACCAACAAGCGCCTGCTCTCCAAGGATACCGAGCTGACGCGCGACATCATCGAAAAGATGAAATCGCGCGACCTGAAACGCATGCGCCTGGGAAGCAAGGACCCGCGGCTGAACGAGCAGATCGACGANNACATCGCCATGAAGCGCAAGCTGTCGGTGGGCGATAAGATGGCCGGCCGCCACGGGAACAAGGGCGTGATCGCGCGGGTTCTTCCGGACGAGGACATGCCGTACCTGCCCGATGGAACGCCGGTCGAGATCGTGCTCAACCCGTTGGGCGTGCCTTCGCGCATGAACGTGGGCCAGATTCTGGAGACCCATTTGGGGTGGGCGGCCCACGCGCTGGGCCTGCATTATGCCACCCCCGTGTTCGACGGCGCCACCGAGCGCGAGATCAAGAAGGCCCTCACCGAGGCGAACCTGCAGACCTCGGGCAAGACCCCTCTGTTCGACGGCATGACGGGCACCCAGTTCGAGCAGCCGGTGACGGTGGGCTACATCTACATGATGAAGCTCTCGCACCTGGTGGACGACAAGATCCACGCGCGCTCCATCGGCCCNNTACTCGCTCATCACCCAGCAGCCTCTGGGCGGCAAGGCGCAGTTCGGCGGACAGCGCTTCGGCGAAATGGAAGTCTGGGCGCTGGAAGCTTATGGCGCAGCCTACATCCTGCAGGAGTTGCTCACCGCCAAGTCGGACGACGTGTATGGCCGCGCCAAGATCTACGAGGCCATTGTCAAGGGCGAAGCGGCCATCGAGCCGGGCGTGCCCGAATCGTTCAACGTGCTGATCCGCGAGTTGCAGTCGTTGTGTCTCGATGTGGAGTTGATGAAGAAGCCGCATGAAGTGCCGGACACGGCGCTGGCGGCGGACTGAAACAAGCTGTCAGCGGTCAGCTTTCAGCTATCAGCCCAAACGGCTCGCTGAAGGTTGATGGCTGACGGTTCTTGGGGTTAGCTGAAAGCTGATAGCTGATGGCTGAGAGCTTTAGGAGGCTATTTTGAGATCTTCTCCGTATGATCGGGCAAATTTGATCGCCGATTTCGATTCGATCCGCATTTCTCTGGCGTCTCCGGAAAAAATCCGGAGTTGGTCCCACGGCGAAGTCACCAAGCCGGAGACCATCAACTACCGGACGTTCAAGCCGGAGCGTGATGGCCTGTTCTGCGCGCGAATCTTCGGTCCCACCCAGGATTGGGAATGCTTGTGCGGCAAGTACAAGCGCATGAAGCACCGCGGCGTCATCTGCGACAAGTGCGGCGTGGAAGTCACGCTGGCGCGCGTCCGCCGCGAGCGCCTCGGCCACGTCGAGCTGGCCAGCCCCTGCTCCCACGTTTGGTTCTTCAAGGGCCTGCCCAGCCGCATCGGCCACCTGCTGGACATCACCCTGCGCGAACTGGAGCGGGTGCTCTATTTCGAAGCCTTCGTGGTGGTGGACCCCGGCGAGGTCGTGGGCATCTCCAGGGGCGATGTCATCACCGACGAGAAGAAGCGCGCGCTGGACCTCGAGTTTCCNNGTGGATGCCTTGAGCGAAGAAATTCGCGAGAAGATGAAGACCGAGCTGTCGGTTCAGAAGAAGCTGAAATTCGCCAAGCGGCTGCGCGTGGTGGAATCGTTCCGCAAATCCGGCAACAAGCCGGAGTGGATGATCCTCGACGTCATTCCCGTCATCCCGCCCGAGTTGCGCCCGCTGGTTCCCCTCGATGGCGGACGCTTCGCCACCTCCGACCTCAACGACCTCTACCGCCGCGTCATCAACCG